>JBEKCX010000236.1:0-8348 GCA_050014655.1 Occallatibacter sp.
GCTTTCCCAACGGCGCCATTCTGGTTTCCGACAATCAGGGAACCAGCTTTCAGACCGTCAACATGCCGTTTCAGATGGGCGGCAACGACCTGGTTCATGGGCAGCAGACTGGCGAGCGGCTGGCGGTCAATCCCTACAATCCCGCTCAGGTCTATCTCGGTACGCACCAGAACGGGCTTTGGGTTAGCAACGATCATGGGGCCACCTGGAACCAGAGCGCGACCTTCCCTGTGACCTCGACCCCGGATCAGGTGGGCGTGCTCTTTGTCCGCTTCGATCCCGCGCACAGCGGAGTGGTCTATGCGGGCGTCTACGCCGGGGGCATCTACCGCTCGACCGACAACGGCGCGACCTGGGCGCAGATTCCCGGCCAACCCACGACGCTGCCGAACGGAGAGACAATTCGGCCCTTGCGCAGCGCGCTGGGACCGGACGGCGTACTGTATGTGGCCTACGCGAACTCTGCGGCTCTTTCCACTATCAGCAACGGCGCGGTTTATAAGCTGAACACCGCCAGGGGCGTGTGGACCAACATCACGCCGCCGGATACCCCGGCTCAACTGTGGTACGGATACTGCGCCATCGCCGCGGACCCGGAACATGCTGGAACTGTCATGGCGGGCACCTGGAACCGCTGGTCTCCCGGAGACGACATCTTTCGGTCGACCGACGGAGGCGCCACCTGGAGGAGCCTGCGCCAGTATTCGATTCGCGACGCCTCATTATCCCCGTTTCTGAACTATGTGGGCACATCAACCTTCGGGGTCTGGAACAGCGCCATGGAGATCGATCCCTTCGATTCCAGCCACGCGCTTTACGTGAGCGGCGACACAATTTGGGAGACGCACAACCTGACCGCCATGGATTCGCTGCAAGCCACGCAATGGACGGTGGGCGCCCTGGGGGTGGAAGAGACTGTGATTCACAACGTGGTGAGCCCGCCCGCCGGCACGCACCTCATGAGCGCCATAGCCGACCTGGGGGGCTTCAAGCATGACGACTTTACCGTCTCTCCCCCGCCGTTTGTGAGTCCATTCATGACCGAGGTTGCGTCGCTGGATTTTGCCCAGTCGAACCCATCTTTCGTGGCCAGGGTGGGCGGGCTTGATTACCTGGGCGACGTTGCAGCCGCCTACTCGCAGGATGGAGGGGTCACCTGGACGTCCTATCCCGGCTTGCCTCCGGGGGCGGGGCTGGGGCCGACCACGGACGGATACGCAGCGCTGATTGCCGTCTCCGCCGACGGCTCAAAGGTGATCTGGGCGGCGAGCGATGCCCTTCCGGCCTACTTCAACGGCGCCGGCTGGACATCTTCAAAGGGAGCGCCGGCAGGCGTGCTGGTGATCTCCGATCGCATCAATGCAAAGAAGTTCTACGCCTATGATCCAACTGGCGGCACAGTCTATGTGAGCACGGATGGGGGCGTCACTTTCTCAGCCGGAGCCGCCGGGTTGCCGCAGGATGCGGGCTATCCGGGGTGGTCGGCCGAGGCTCAACCCAAGGCGGTCTTCGGCATCGAGGGCGATCTCTGGCTTCCGTTTCACGCCGGCCTCTGTCACTCGACCGACTCGGGGGCCAGCTTCACGAAACTCAGTTCCGTCAGCAGCGCTCCACTCGTTGGCCTCGGAATGGCGGCTCCAGGTGCGAAGTACCCGGCCATCTACATCGTGGGCACGGTGAATGGGGTCTACGGCTTCTTTCGGTCGACCGACGAGGGCAACTCCTGGACGCGCATCAACGACGACGCCCACCAGTATGGCTACATCTTCTCGATCTCGGGCGACCCGCGAATCTACGGCCGGGTGTACCTCGGCACCGGGGGGCGCGGCATTCTCTATGGGGACATTGCCCCTGGCGGCTAGTTGTAACGGTTTCGGGCGCTGTCGGGGACGAGGAATCGCCAAACCGGAAGGGCTGCAACTTCGGTGCAACAAAGCCTAGCCAATGGGCCTGAGTTGTGTTAATGTACTGGTTTGCCGCCTCTGCCTGTTCATGCTGTAACAGTAACAACATCAGGCACTTGGCAAAAGGTGGAGGGCGGCGGAAGCAGGAAGTTCAATGCCCGACTACATCTATCTTTTGGAGAACCGGCTGTCGGCCGACCAGCAAAACGCCTTGCGCCAGTTGCGCGATGCAGCCCGGGAAGCGGGAACGATCCTCTTTCTGACCGGCGATGCGGTTCGCGATCTTACCAGCGGGCGCGCGGTCCGCGGTCTTCAGGTTTCAGTCCACGGAAATGCGCTTAACCTCAAGAAAACAATTGAGAAGCTCGGCGGCACCGTGTGGGGCCAGGACGAAGTCTCGCGCACCCTCTACCTGTGTTTTCCGGGTACCGTCCGTATGGACGTGATCAGCACTCACCGCGCCGAGTATCCCAAGCCGGGCAAGCCGGTTTTTCATTCCGCTTCCATTCAGGAGGATCTGCGCCGCCGGGACTTCACCGTCAACGCCATGGCCATTTCGCTCAACGAGGGATCGTTCGGGCTGTTGATGGACCCCATGAACGGGGCGGCGGATATTGAGGCCAGGACGCTGCGGCTGGTCTCGAATTACGGCTTCCTCGACGATCCCTCGCTGCTGATTCGCGCCACGCGCTACCGTGCGCGGCTGGGGTGGGAGCTCGACTCCAGGACCCGGACTCGCTACGAAAACGCCAAGGGCGACGGAGTCATCGAGCACCTGTCGGTCGAGGCTCGCCGCCAAGAACTTGAGCAGATTGGCCACGAAGAAGAGGCCCTGAAGGTACTGCGGGCGCTGGAGGCCGAGGGCTGGATGAAGGTGCTGTTCCCGGCCTGGACCTCTGCCAAGGCCGACGAAGAGAAGCTGAACAGACTGCACGGTCTGGCCGTTGAGCTGCTGGCGCAGGGAGTCCATGCCGATATGTCGGCGGCGCAGATGCAGTTGCTGACCGCCGGAATGACCCCCAAGGAACGGACCGCGTTGAAGAAGATGATGCTGCGTCCGGGGTTTGTGGCGGAGTGGAACAGTCTGGACGCGATGGCCGCGGGGTTCGCCAAGGCGCTGTTGGCCGAGGAGAATTCAGCGCCCTCCGCCGGCTACAAGCTGTTTACAAGCTACGATCCGGAAGCCATTCTCTGGCTAGGGTTTACCAGCGAAGATGCGCAGGTTCAGGAGCGCTTCAATCTGTTCCTCAAGGTCTGGCCGGAAGCCCGTCAGCGCATTCCCTACGCTCTGATGCAAGAGTTGCGCATCACGCCCGAACTGGCTGCGTATCGCGAGATTGTCCAGGGTCTCTTCCTGGAGCTGATCGACGGCCGGTTGACCGCGCCAGAGGAGTTCCGCGCCTTTCTGGAGCCGCATTCCCCCCCCCCGCCACCGCCCAAGGAAGTCGCCAAGAAGCCACGCGCCAAGCGGGGCGGCGAGGCTAGACTCAAGGAGCATTCCTACGACGACGAGGGCTCCGAAGACAGTTTGGAGGACGACGAGGATCTGGACGATCTGGTCGGAGAAGAGGACGATCTCGACCTGGGCCTGACTCTGCCGAACGAAGCGGGACTCCAAGATGCCTGCCCCGCCGAAGCCAGCCAAGGAGGCTCCGGTTCCGGCTCCTGTGAATCCTGAAAAGCCGGCCGCTGCCGTGCCGGCCGCCAAGCCGATTGCGCCCAAGGCTGAAAGGACAGAGAAGCCCAAGCCGGCGGCGAAGCCAAAGCCGGAAGAGAAACCCAAGCCAGCGAAGGCAGCGGCGGCTCCGGTCGTGAAGCAGGCTGCGTCTGTTCCGGCTGCCGGCAAGGAGAGCAACGCGGCCAAACCGGCAAAGGGCGCCTCGCCCGCCGTGAGCAAGGAGAAGGTCAAAACCCCCAAGAAGTCAGAGGTCAAATCCGCGCCTGCAAAGGGTAGCTCGACTCCCGCCGCGGCTTTCAAGCCCGGTAAGGCGCCGCAGCCCGCGAAGCCGTCCAAGACGGTCGTGAAGAAGCCCGCTCCCCAGCCGGCCAAGAAGCGCTGAGCTTGCTGGAACCGCGACCGGAAAGTCGCGCAAACTGCGGAAACGCCGCCTCAGACTGTAGCTGCGACAGCCTCGCGAGTTGCGGCCGCGACCATCTCACGGATCGAATCGATGACCAGATCGGGTTGGTCCAGATGAATCCAGTGCGCGCTTGCGGCCGCGATCACCTGCTCCACGTGGTCGCCGATGCGGCCAAGACGCTCGACCGAAAGCGGCGTCGATTTTCCCGGAGTCAGCACCAGAACGGGAATATCGCGGATGGGCTCAGCGTCTTGCATCTCTCTGACCGTGTCGGGAACAGCCTCGACGTGGCTGCGCATGCCGATGTAAAAGCCGGGGCGCGACCAGTGGGAGGCGACGACCGGCCAAACCTCGCTGGGCATCTTTCCCACCTCATCGGTGACCCGCCTCAGCACATGGCGGCCGCCATCACCCGCAACTGCGGCTAACCGCTGCGCAACCCGGCCCGACCGGCACAGCAGCGAGGTCACAGCCAGGCGGGCGAGCCCGATTCGCGCAATCGGAACCGCAAAACCGGAGAGCCGCTTGCCGCGATCCAACTCGGATTGCTTGCCGGGATTGAGCGGCGGCCATTCCTCGCAGCGCATGGGATCGACCAGCACCACGCCCGCCACCTCTTCGGGAAACAGCAGCGCATAGCGGTGCATCACCAGTCCGCCGAAGGAATGCCCGACCAGAACGTAAGGCGGCCTGATCTGAGCGCGCTCGAGCAGGTCGTGCAACTCCACGGCTATGTTGCCGGGGGTGCGCGCCGTGCGGCAGGGACTGCTCCAGCCGAGTCCGCCGCGATCGTAGGATGCGGTGCACGCGAAGCCGGAGACGTTCTCCTGAATGTGCGACCAGTTCAGATTGGTGGCGGCGATGCCGGCCTCGAAGAGCACCGTGGGGCCGGTCGATCCCTTCGCCCCCTTCTCAAGCAGATAAAGCCTGCGCCCGCGGCCAATGGTCACCAGGCGCCCAGGGCCGGCAAAGCGCAGCCGGTCGCGGTATCCGCCGATCCACTGATAGAGGAAGCCCACGCCGATCAGAGCTGCTGTTGAAGCGGCAATCCACAGAAGTACAAGCATGGACAATCCTAGAAACGAACAAGTTGCTCAGGGCTGAAGTCCCCGAGGCCGAGCTTTGCCTTGGCGCTGCCGCGATCGAGGATGAGCAGGGTCGAGCCGGCCTGGCCGCGCGTCTTGACCTCAATCTGGTCTGCCGACCAGACGCCCCCGTCGTGACGCAGGCCGAAGTAGGTGAACTCCTTTACCTCCCCGGTTCCTTTCAGCGTTTTCTCAACATATACAGGAAAGCCGATGCCGTGGTCCAGCCATGTTTTTATCTCCGCGTAGTGGGTTCGATCCGCGGCGCCCGGCGTGCTCTTCAAGAGATCGCAATCCCGCGCCCCAAATTTGGTCTCTTCCAGCGCGGCCTGGCCCGGCCAGAAGTACTGTTGTTCGAGAAAATCCTCGTAGCTGAAGCCGTTGCCGAGCGGGCCGTCGCTCCACTTGTCGAAGGGCAGAGCCGCGGGCGCCTTGTCGCCGGTATGCGCAATCAGGATCGCGTTCTGACCGTTGGGCCGCATCTCCAGCAGGATGCGGGCGCGAGCGTCCGCCCCCGGCTTCGTTCTATTGTTCTGCGGCGGGGTAACTTCCACCAGCACGCGCAGCACGCCGGGAAACCAGTGCGCCTTGACGGCGATGGCGTAGCTCGTGCGCGCGCCGCTCGCGTCCACCCGGACAAGGTGGCCGCTGGCGCGGAAGTCCGCCGTCTCCACTCGCTGCCGCGGCGTTGCAAGCAGCGCATGGGCATCCGCCGCGCCGGCGGGAATCGCCAGCAGCAGCGCCGCGGCCGGCGCGGCCCAGAAGAGCCTCATGACACGATCCTTCCGTCGCGGATGCGAATGTGCCGGGGCGCGGCGTTGGCAATCTCGTTCTCGTGGGTGACCACGATCAGCGTCATGCCGCGCTTGCGATGAATGCCGATCAGCATCTCCATGATGCGCGCGGAGTTGACGCTATCCAGATTGCCGGTGGGCTCGTCGGCCAGCAGGATGCCGGGATCGTTGGCCAGAGAGCGCGCAATGGCCACGCGCTGGCGTTCTCCGGCGGAGAGCTCGTTGGGATACTGGTTGAGCCGGTGTTCCAGGCCCATCTCGCAGAGCAGAGCCTGGGCGCGTTCTCCGCGGTTGCGGCCGTTCCCGCTTACCGCCAGCATCGGCACCTGCACGTTTTCAACCGCGCGCAGCGTGGGCAGCAGATAAAAAGCCTGGAAGACGAATCCCACGCGATGGGCTCGGTAGGCATCGAGGCCGATGGCGATTCCCAGCACCGCATTCTCAAAGAACACCTCGCCGCTGGTGGGCGTGTCGAGCCCCCCCAGCAGTTGCAGCAGGGTGGATTTGCCGCTGCCGCTGGGGCCGCTGATGGCTAGGTACTCTCCGGCGGCGATGGAAAGGTCCACGCCGCGCAGGGCCTCGATGCGTCCTTCGTCGTAGCTCTTGCATAGGTTGCGCACTTCAAGCTGGGGACTAGTCATGGCGCAGCGCCTCCACCGGCGAGAGATGCGCGCCGCGCCATGCGGGAATGGCCCCGGCAACCAATCCGGAGAGTATCGCAATGCCCAGCGCCTCGAGCAGATGCAGCGAGGAGACGGATGCGGAGACGATGCTCGCGGTCTGCGGCAGGGCAGAGAGCAGGCGCAGTGTGCCCCATCCGACGCCCAGGCCGAGAATCCCCCCAGCGAGGCCGAGCACCACCGCTTCCGTCTGGATGAGCAGCATGACGCGCCCGCGCTTCCAGCCCAGCGCCCGCAGGATGCCGATCTCGCGCGTCCGCTCGAAGACCGACATGGCCATGGTATTGGCGATGCCCAGGATGCCCATCATCAAGGCAATCGAGGACGTGCCCCACGCGGCGGCGTGCGCCAGCAGCACGATCTGGTTGTTGCTGGCGCGTTCAGCCGCCGGAATCGCATGCAGGCCGGGCAGGGCGGCCTCGATCTGGGCCTGGGCTCGCTTGACATAATGGTCCTGCGCTTCGCCGGCCGGCGCCGGGCGGAGCCGCACATGAAACGCCGTGACCTTCCCTTCCAGGCTGGAGAGCCTTTGCAACTGATCGAGCGGCATGATGACCGCGCCGGCTTCCAAAGCCGAACCGCCATGATCGATCCCCACCACGGTAAAAGTGGAGCCCTGGATTTCGAGCGTATCGCCGGCTTTCTTGTTCAGGGTTCCAGCCAGGATGTCGCCCAACAGAATCTCCGGCTGTCCATCGCGAAAGCGCCGCCCCGATGTGAGGGTGAGCGAATCGAGCTCGTAAGAATCGGCCTGCCAGCCATAGACCAGCGCATTGATCTCCGGCGTCAGGTCTATCAGGTTGAAGACCATGGGGCTGGCCTTCGCCACCACCGGCAGCGCGCTGAGCTTGGGGCCCACCGACTCCTCCAGCGAAGTGTTGAGAAAGCTCTTCTCCACCACGGCAAGGTCGGTGCCGGTGCTCTCATACATGCGCAGCCATTCGTGTTCAAAGGCGCGCGAAAAGCCCACCAAAGCGACAAATGCGCCGATCGCCATAGCGATCCCGCACAGCGTCAGCAGCGTCCTGAGACGCCTGCGCCAGAGATTCTTCCAGGCAAATCCGGCGAAGGATAATTGGGAGTCCATGAGGTCGGATAAAGTCCTTACGTGTTGGGCCGAGCAGGAGCCAGTTTATCGAGCGACGGAAGCAAAGTCCATTCATCCTTTGGGGGAATCAAGCGAGTCTTGGCACTGCGGCACCTTGAGGCCGGGCTCCATCAGCAGAGCCGGAAGAGGAAAGCGCTTTTGCTGTGGCTGCCTGTCTTGAAATCTCGAATTCCTGCGCCTGGAAGTTCTCTGAACAGCAGAGAGACAGGGAACCCGCCGCCATAGTACGCCAGAGTCGAGCGGAGCCGAGTCAGCCGTTGCTGTGGGTAGATCCCCGAATGAACTTGCGCGAAGCGGAGGCCCGACGCTCACATCCGGGATCGGCCGCGAGCATCGGATCGCTTCAAAACTGCTAACGGCCGCCGCGCCCGCGCGAACTTCCGCCGCCGCCGCCGCTGCCCTTGCGCGCCTGGTAGCAGTCCCGGCAATACACCGGGCGATCGCCGCGAGGCTCAAAAGGCACTGTTGTAGGCTGGCCGCAACCCGAACAAATCACAGGTGTACCCTGTGCCGGAGCCGAACGGTAGCCGGACCCCCCCTGATCGTTCTTCTTTGCCTGACGGCAGTTCTTGCAACGCTTCGGGGTCGAATAACCGCGTTCCTGAAAGAACGCCTGATCAGCGGATGTGAAGGTGAATTCCTGCCCGCAATCGCTGCACGTAAGTTGAATATCTCCGGCCATGTGTCTCCTCGTGG
>JBEKCX010000237.1:0-4826 GCA_050014655.1 Occallatibacter sp.
GGCAACGACCTGGCGGCTATCGAGGCGGCCGTCGAGGCGGCCAAGGCGGAGACGGCCAGGCCGTCGATCATCGCCGTGCGCACGGTGATCGGCTACGGCAGCCCCAAGGCGGGCAGCAACAAGTCCCACGGAGAGCCGCTGGGCGCTGAAGCCGTGGCTGCGACCAAGAAGTTCTTTGGCTTCCCGGAAGATCAGAGCTTTGTGGTTCCCCCGGACGCGTTGGCCAACTGGCGTCAGGCCCAGGAGCGCGGCGCGGAGCTGGAAGCCGCCTGGAAGGCGCTCTTCGCGGGCTATGCGGCGGCCAACCCGGAGCTGGCGGCGGAGTTCGAGCGCACGCAAAACGGCGTGCTCAAGCCGGGTTGGGAGAAGGCGATTCCCAGCTTTGCGCCGGGCAAGGCAATTGCCACCCGCAACGCCGGCGGAGAGATCATGAACGCGCTTGCCGGCGTTGTGCCGGAGCTGTTCGGCGGGGCCGCGGACCTCACTTCATCGACGCGCACCATCTTCAAGCCGGGCGAGAGCTTCCACGTGGACCCGGCCGGCCGCAACGTCTTCTTTGGCGTGCGCGAGTTTGGCATGTGCGCCGCAGTGAACGGGATTGCCGCCCACGGAGGGCTGATTCCCTTCGCATCGACTTTCTTTGTGTTTTCGGACTACGCCAAGCCTGCCATTCGCCTGGCGGCGCTCATGCAGGTCCACGCGCTCTTTGTCTTTACCCACGACTCGATCGCGCTCGGCGAGGACGGGCCGACGCACCAGCCGATCGAGCACCTGATGGCGCACCGGGCGATTCCGGGACTTACCGACTTCCGCCCGGCGGACGCCAACGAGACCGCCGCGGCCTGGAGGCTCGCCCTGGAGCGCCGGGGGCCGAGCTTCTTTGCGCTCACACGGCAGAACCTCCCGATCATCGATCCGGCGGGGCGCGACCTCTACGCCGGAGTGAGCCGCGGCGCGTATGTGCTCGAAGATGCATCCGATCCCCAGGTGGTGCTGATCGGCGCCGGCTCCGAGGTGTGGCCGGTGCTGGATGCCGCCAAACTGCTGGCCGCCGAGGGCATTCGCGCTCGGGTGGTCAGCTTTCCCAGTTGGAAGCTCTTCGAGGAGCAGACGGCGGAGTACAAGGCCAGCGTGCTGCCGGCAGGCGTGCCCCGGCTGGCCGTCGAGGCCGGAGCGACAATGGGCTGGTGGAAGTACGTGGGCCTGGATGGCGACGTGATTGGGCTGGACCGTTTTGGAGCTTCCGCGCCGGGACCGATTGTGATGGCGAAGTTTGGATTTGGCGCGGAGAACATTGCGGCGCGGGCAAAGAAGCTGGTGAAGTAGGAAGTCGGCCGGGAGAGGCAAGACGAAAGAGGAGCCGGGATGGCATACGAACAGCAAATGATTGCCCTTGCGAAGGGTGCAATGGATTTACACGGACAGCTGAAGGAAGTAATCTTCCTGAGCAAGAACAAAGACAGCGTCCTTGTCTTTTCAGACGGAACTGCATTGCCGGTTCAGCATGGAAGTCATGGGTATGACATAAGACGAGAGCCTTACGCTTTGCGGGTTGCGGCCGGGCTGGGAGGAACAGACCCGTTCTCTCTGTTGGCTTTCGGCTACAGCGGAACCGGCCCCGCCTGCTACGCGACGTTTCTGCGCGCAGCCGGATTTAAACAAACTGATGTCGTGGACATCGAGCCGCCTTTGAAGTTGAGAGCCGACGGGAGCAAGGTCGGGGGCGCGAGACGGCAGGCAAAGCGGGAGACAGAGGTTTCCGGCAAATCGCTTGAAGAGGCCAGGCAGAAGATTCAAGAGCCTGGGGAAGCCGGCACTTGCATTGTTCGCGAGGAAGTCCTTTGCGATGGCTCTGAGGCGACAAAAACAGCGACCGTGGACACTGTTTCCCCGGAGGAGGCGGAGAAGACGGCCAAAAAGCAAATCCCGTTTACTGCTGAGATACTGGGCCGCGAGGTTGTGGACAAACAGATAACTCAGACTGAGAAGTTCGACGCGACAAGTAAGACTGAAGCATCTGAAATAGCGCTGAAACGCATTGGGGCGCGGCAGTCTTCTTTCAAGTCGCTGGCCGGAATCTCGTGTGCGGTGAAACCTCGCCGAGGCATCTTCGGTTGGGGCAAGAGGACCGGCAAATGGGAAGCCGCGTACACCATCCAGCGCAAGGAGATTACGCTTCGCTACCGGCCGCTCGCGGTACTCAAGATCCACTACGGACCCAAGAAACTCAAGTGCAACGAGTGCGGCAATACGATGACCTCGACAACGGAGGGGGTGAATTATGTCGGCGGAAGGCCCTCGGCTGAATCGGCCCTGTTGAAGCTGCGCTGCGAGAAATGTAACATCACGCGTTTCGAAAGACGCTGGGAGATCGAGGGCGAATGGATTGCGTGGGAGGATGGAAGCAATACGGTGCTTTGATTTGACCGGATGGAATTCTCGCCCTCCCTGCGCCGGGTTGCAGCCGGCCATGCGCCGCGTTTTCCGGAACTTGAAAGGAACTTTTCTTGAAACTCGTCATCGCATCCGACCATGCCGGATTCCCTCTGAAAGAGGAAGTTCGCTCCCATCTTGCGCAGGCAGGCCACGAGGTGATCGACCTTGGGGCCTATGAGCCCGATCCGGAGGACGACTATCCCGACTATGCGGAAAAGCTGAGCCTGGCGCTGAAGCGGGGCGATGCGCCGCGCGGGATTCTCATCTGCGGCTCGGGCGTCGGGGTCTGCGTGGCGGCCAACAAGATTCCGGGCATTCGCGCCGGAATGTGCCATGATACCTACTCCGCGCACCAGGGCGTGGAGCACGACGATATGAACGTGATTGTGCTGGGTGCGCGTGTGATCGGCTCGGCGCTGGCCTTCGAGGTGGTGAATGCCTTCCTCGGCGCGAAGTTCATCGCCGCCGAAGAGCGGTTTGTGCGCCGCTACAAAAAGGTGCTGGCCATCGAGGCCAAATATCAGCGCAGTAACGGCGGATCAAACCCGGCATAGAGCTGGGCGCCCCTAACTCCCAATTCCAATCGGGCGGTTCGCGGACCGAGAGGCCCAATTTCCGGCGGGCTCAATCGCCCACGCCAGGGTCTTTCTTTGCGACGGGAGCGGGAAAGGCCTTCTCCTGCTCCTTGCGAATCCGTTCCAGCACATCGGCGGCGAGGTAATAGTCTTCCATCTCGGCGATGCCGCTTTCGATTATGACGCGCAGATAGAAGGCCTTCGGCCGGCCGGTCCGTGCGGCCAGGCGGTCCAGCCTCTTCGAAACCTCCGGCGAAAGCTTGATCGAGGTCGTCATGGATCGTGCTCCTTGCGAATAGGTGCATTGTAATCCGCTTGTCAATACGCAAGGTATCCCACCTCCGGCTCACGGCGGCATCCCCCATGCGTGCGAAAGCCCCCCGGTGACTCTCGTCACACTCACCCCCTCCTGTATCCTGGATAATCGGGAAGAATAGCCTGGTACTCGCTCCATCCAGGGGCGGCATTCGCTCTTGGGGCCAGTTCCCGGCAACCGCGCCTGGAGGCTAGTGCTATGACCGTGTGATTGTGGAACACAGATCATGTCGATCTGGGTGCCCCAGGTCCCGATTTTGGGACCTGGGAGAGCACATACTCACACGGTCGCAGTACTGGTTGCTCCCAGGCCTGCTCAATTCGGAGTCCTGCCGTATGTACAAAATCGTGGAAGCCCGCAGCGCCGGCCTCAATATCAAGCAGTTTGTCATCGAGGCGCCGCGCATTGCGCGCAAGCAGAGGCCGGGGCAGTTCCTCATTCTCCGCCTCTATGGGAAGGGCGAGCGCATCCCGCTCACCATCAAATCCTCCGACCCCGAGGCGGGCACGGTCACCATCGTGGTGCAGGGCGTCGGCAAAACCACCTCGATGCTTAACTGCCTGGAGGCGGGCGACTCGATTCTGGACATCGTCGGCCCCCTCGGACGCCCCTCCGAGATTGAAAACTACGGCACGGCGGTGATCCTGGCCGGCAGCGTGGGCACGGCCATGGCGCTGCCCACCTCGAACGCGCTCAAGCAGGCCGGCAACCACGTGATCTTCATCGAGGGCGCGCGCTCCAAGGAGATGGTGGTCTTCGAGGACGAGGTCCGCCAGGCCAGCAGCGAGGCTTTCATCATGACCGACGACGGCACCTACGGCGAACACGGCCTGGTCACCAAAAAGCTCAACGAACTGCTCGCCGCCGGCCGCAAGATCGACTTTGTCCTCGCCGTCGGCCCCGTTCCCATGATGCGCGCCGTGGCCCGCATCACCGCCCCGCTCGCCATCAAGACCATGGTCAGCCTCAACTCCATCATGGTGGACGGCACCGGCATGTGCGGCGGCTGCCGCGTGCTGCTGGGCGACAAGAGCAAGTTCGCCTGCGTCGATGGACCCGAGTTCGACGCCTCGCTGGTCAACTTCGAGGTGCTCATGCAGCGCAACACCATGTATCGCGAGCAGGAGTGCCAGTCGCTCAAGCATTTCGAAGAGCACAAGGACGAGGAAGTGGCCGAGATTCGCGAGGAACTGGCCGCCGGGGAGGCTCATCATGCCTGAAACCAGACCGCTGCCCCAATCCGCATTGAATATCCTCCCGCTCAAAGAGCGCATGAAGATTCTGCGCCGCCACATGCCGGAGCTGGACCCGCAGGTGCGCAGCCGCAACTTCGCCGAGGTGAACCTGGGCCTGCCCGAGGCCGACGCCCTCACCGAGGCCACGCGCTGCATCGCCTGCGCCAAGCCCGGCTGCGTGGTCGATTGCCCGGTGGGCGTCAAGATCAAAGAGGTCGTCGCCCTGATCTATGCCGGCGACTATCTGGCCGCCGCCGCCAAGCT
>JBEKCX010000238.1:0-4824 GCA_050014655.1 Occallatibacter sp.
TGGCAGGCGCCGCTTCGGCCGCCCTAAGCTTCTTGGGTGTGTCCTCAAAGTATGTGCGCCGGTAAAAGAGCTTGTACTTTCCGGACGCAGCGGTAACCTCGATCTTGCGCTCGCGCCCTATCTCCTTTCGATCGCTGGGCGCATACGCGAGCGTATAGTAACGCGAGCCATCGGCGATGGCATCGGCCAACTCCTGCTTGAAATCGTTGCCGTGAAAGGCCTTGCCTCCTGTTGCTTCGGCCCATAATTCCCTATTGATAAAGTCGGACTGGTCGCCGAAGGGGCCGGTGGGAAGTGACGGCCCGGTTAACGAGGCATGTAACACGTCGGCTCCGGCAGCCGACGTTGGCGGGGACGACTGGCCTTGGGATGAACCGGAGATGCCCGCGTTGGGCGCCGAAATGCCGCCCGCGGCAATCGGATAAACAGAGACCCGCGCCGCGGCGAGCATGTCAATGGTCTTCTGATACTTCTCCTGGAAGGGGCAGCCAAGCGTCGAAGTGGCGACGCCGGGGGTGCATGCCGGGAACGATCCGGCGAACCAGATCAGGTTCTTTCGCCCGGGAACGCCCGCCAGATAGCGCGCAATCGTCTGCAGCGAATCCAGCGTGATCAGCAACTGTTGGTTGCGATCGAAGTTGGTTTGCTCATTCAAGAAGTCCTGAAGCGCCATAGTGAACGGCGAGCCGGCTCCGCCAGTCATACTCAAGGCATTGCTGTCCGCTTCCATTTCGGCAGTAGAGGGCAGCAACTGGGCAAAGTTGGGATTGGCCGCGAGGCGGGCGATGGAAGCGCGGAGAACCGCCGAATCCTGGGTGAATCCCTGAATGATGCGCAGCTTCTCACTGAGCAGAAAGATGCCAATGCGAATGCCCGGAGGAATGGAGGCGAGATAGCCGACCATATCCTTGTGGACGTGCGCCTGGTCCGCCAATGGCGTGTTCATGGCGTCCATGAGCAGCACATTGACCGCTTCGTTGGGGGGCGTGGCTGGGACGTTGGTGAAGGTGTTGGGCGCCAGAGGCGGAGCGGTGGGGGCCGCGCCGGGAGCCGAGGCAAAATGCGGCTCAAAGAAGTCAATGGCCTGGGGAGCGCCGTTTTCGGTGATCTGAAAATCGTCTTTCGTCAGGCCGGGAACCGCCCGACCGTCCTTATCCATGACCACGACGTCCACCAGGACGGTGCGGACGTTCAATTTGAGAGTGGCGGCTGGAACCTCAGTGCCGGACGGCGCGGCGTCCTGGGCGATGGTTGCGCCGGCTGAGAATGCGAGCAGAGCAAATCCGGGAAGAAGACTGCGAAAGCCGAACATACGAGACTCCTTGAAATCGACGTTCAGGTGAGAAAACCGATGCCTGTCAAACCTCCTGCATATGCTCTGAAGCGCAATCACTCCCTCCGGAGCCAAGGTCACCTTTGAGCGACCGTGATGGAGCTGAGCGGAATCTCGAGCGTTCCCGCGCGGCTTGAGGAAACGGCGTAGATGCCGGTGCGCAGATAGACGTCGCCCGGCGGCGCATCGAAGTCGAAGTGGAAGGGAATGCCGGAGCTCTGGGCGATCGCCATCTGCTCGGGCCGTACAGCGAGTCCGATGGAGCGCACCTGCCAGTTCAGCGGCTTGCCTGCCTGGCTGTAGGCTATAAGCGCCACTTCGATGGTCTGGCGGCGAATCCCGTCCGGACCTGGAACGAGCGTCAGGCCGTCCATCGCCAGCGAAAAGCCGACTCGATAGCGCGTAAACGGGGGTTTCAAGTCGGCATTGTCGCCGGCGTGGGCGGCGTCCGGAGCCGGCTGGGGCACAACCGGCGCAACTGTCATGCGATAGCGGAGCTCGGTGAAGTCGGGCATTCCGCGGTCCATCATTGGGCGCAGGGGGTCTTTTGCAGGGGCCACTTCGGCCGCCCTCAGCTCCTTGGGAGTTTCCTCGTCGTAACTGTGGCGGTAAAAGAGTTTGTATTTGCCCGACAGAACTTTTACGTCGATCTTGCGCTCGCGCCCCATCTCTTTTCGATCGCCGGGCGTATATGCGAGCGTATAGTAACGCGAGCCATCGGCGATGGCTTCGGCCAACTCCTGCTTGAAATCGTTACGAACAAAGGCCTTGCCTCCCGTTTTCTCGGCCCATATCCCCCTTTCGATAAGATCGGACTGGTCGCCGAAGGGGCCCACGGGAAGTGACGGCCCGCTCAACGAGGAATGTAACGGGTCGGCTCCGGCCGTCGTGGTCAGCGGGGACGACTGGCCTTGGGCTTGACCGGAGATGTCCCCGTTGGGCGCCACAACTCCGCTCGCGGAAATCGGATAAACGGAGACCCGCGCCGCGGCGAGCATCTTAATGGTCTTGTCGTACTTCTCCTGGTAGGGGCAGCCCAGCACCGAAGTGGCGACGCCTGGGAGGCACACCGGGATGGATCCGACAAACCAGATCAGGTTCTTTCGTCCGGGAACGCCCGCCAGATAGTGTGCAATCGTCTGCAGCGAATCCAGCGTTACCAGCAACTGCTCGTTATGCTCGAAGTTGCTTTCCTCATTCATGAAGTCCTGAAGCGCAATCGCGCTTGTCAAGCCTGATCCCATGGGTTGGTCCAGGAGCATATTCACCGCACTGCTCTGCGCTTCCATTTCGGAGGTAGAGGGCAGCAGGGGGGCGGACTGGGGATTGGCCGCGAGGCGGGCGATGGACGCGCGCAGAACCGTCGAATCCTGGGTGAATCCCTGAATGATGCGCAGCTTCTCGCTGAGCAGAAAGATGCCAATGCGAATGCCCGGAGGAATGGAGGCGAGATACCTGACCATCTCCTTGTGAACGTACATCTGGTCCGCCAACTGCGTGTTCAGGGCGTCCATGAGCAGCACATTGACCGCTTCGTTGGGGGCCGTGGCTGGAACGTTGGTGAAGGTGTTGGGCGGCAGAGGCGGCGCGGCCGGGGCCGCGCCGGGAGCCGAGGCAAAATGCGGCTCAAAGAAGTCGATGGTCTGGGGCGCGCCGTTTTCGGTGACTTGAAAGTCGTCCTTTGTCAAGCCGGGAACCGCGTGGCCGTCCTTGTCCATCACCACAACATCCACCAGGACGGTGCGAACATTCAATTTGAGAGTGGCGGCTGGAACCTCAGTGCCGGACGGCGCGGCGTCCTGGGCGACGGTTGCGCCGGCGGAGAATGCGAAGAAAGCAAAGCCGAGAAGAAGACTGCGAAATCCGATCATATGAAACTCCTTGAAAACGACGATCAGGTGAGAAAACCGAAGCCTGTCAAATCTCCTGCACATGCGGTGAAACATGGGGAAGAATCCCTCCTAAACCGGGGTCACTTACGAGCGACCGTTATGGAGCTGAGGGGAATCTCAAGCGTGCCTGCGCGGCTAGTGGAAGTGGCGTAGATGCCGGTGCGCAGGTAGACGTCTCCCGGCGGGGCATCGATGTCGAAGTAAAAGGGGATGCCGGAGTTCTGAGCTATTGCGTTTTGCTCCGGATGGATGGCCAGGTTAAAGATGCGGTACTCCCAGTTGAGCGGTTTGCCTGCCTGGCTGTAAGCGATCAGCGCCACTTCAATGCTCCCGCGGCGAACCCCATCCGGACCCTGAACAATCTTGACCCCGTCTGCTGCCAGCGAGAAGTTGACTCGATAGCGCGTAAATGGGGGTTTCAACTCGGCATTGTCGCCCGCGCGGGCGGCATCCGGGGCCGGCTGGGGCGTAAACGGCGCCACCGTCATGCGATATCGAAGCTCGGTGAAGTTGGGCATTCCGCGATCCATCAGCGGGCGCAGGGGATCGTTGACAGGGGCGGCTTCGGCCGCCCTTATCTGCTTGGGAGTTTCCTCGAAGTAACTGCGGCGGTAAGAGACTTTATACTTGCGCGACGTCAGCGTAACCTCTATCTTGCGCTCGCGCCCTATTTCTTTTCGATCTCTGGGCGTATATGCGAGCGTGTAGTAACGCGAGCCATCGTCGATGGCTTCAGCCAACTCGCCCTTGAAATCGTTGCCATGAAATGCCTTGCCGCCTGTTTTCTCGGCCCAGGTTTCACTGCCGATGAAGGCGAAATAAGGTTCCATGGAGGACGAGGCGGCCCCGGTCCCGCCCGGAAGGGGCACCGACGCGCCTGGCACCAGGCTCGATGATTGATCCCCCGCGGTGCCCATGCCGCTGTTGGGCGCCAACACACCGCGCGCATCGACCGGATAGACCGAAACTCGCGCCTTGGCAAGAATATCCACGGTCTCCCGATACACATCGTCGTAGGGACACGCGGGTGGGAGGCAGAGTGGGAGATCACCCACAAACCAGATCAGGTTCTTTCGTCCGGGAATGCCAGAAACATAGCGCGCGATGGTCTGGAGGGATTTCATTGTAATCAGAAACTGATAGTTCTTTTGGGAGACGATTTGCGTGCGGAGAAAAGCCTGCAGCGCTGAAGCGGCTCCGCTTCCTGGACCCGTATCCATTGAGATCATCTGGCTCATAGCGGAGTTCTCCGTTGCCAATTCGTCGGGTTTGGATTCGAGCGGGGCTGTCGAGGCCTTACTTGCGAGTTGGTCTATGGAGGCGCGCAAAAGCGCCGAATCATCCGTAAACCCTTGAACGATCTCTAGCTTCTCGCCGAGCACGAAAACGCCGATGCGGATTCCCGGGGGCAGCGATGCGAGGTACCTGACCATCTGCCTTCGAACGAAAACCTGGTCCGTCACGCTGGTGTTCAGAGCGTCCATGAGCAGCACATTGACGGCTTCGTTGGGGACCGTAGCTGGAACGTTGGTGAAGGTGTTGGGCGGCAGAGGCGGAGCGGTGGGGGCCGCACCGGACGCCGCAAGGTGCTGCTCAAAG
>JBEKCX010000239.1:0-4823 GCA_050014655.1 Occallatibacter sp.
CTTTGCGGGCCATGCGGCGCTCACTGGTACGCGGTTCGATAGACCGCCACGTTGGTGCCGATACTAAGGGCGGACGATATGGCCTGCTCGGCCGCAAGCCTGCCATTGCTGGTGGGAACGTAGAGGATATCTCCGTCCTTCAACGTCACGTCCGGAGCCTTGCCCTTGTAGATTCGATTCACGGCGACGACAATGTCTTCCCGCCTGCCATCCTTGAGGGTACGTACCAGGTGCACGCGGTTCAAGGCAGCGGCGTGTCCGCCGCCTCCGGCCAGCGCCATCACGGTCTCCACCGTCAATGCTCGGCGGCCATCGAGAACGTAGCCGCCGGAGCGCATAACATTGCCCAGCACATAAACGATGCCGGCTCTGGGAACCACAATCGTATCGCCTGGAAATATCTGGATTTGCGGTATCACCGGGGTGAGAGCCTCGGGGTTGTATTCCACCGCGATGGGATGGTCGGGATCGCCTTTGCGGGTGATGATCGCCTGCGAGGCGGCAAGCTGCGTTACACCGCCGGCAGCGACCATCACGTCATTGAACATGCGAACTCCCAAAGCGGGGAATAAACCGCCTGCTTTCACCTCCCCGGAGACCGTGATTCCCTGCGACGCGTACTCCGCGATGAAAACCGTGGCGCGCGCGTTGGAGGGCTTCAGAATATCCGCATCCACAAAGCGTTTCTCGACAGTTCTCCCTGCCTCTTCCGCGGTCTCGCCTTCCACATGCACCGGGCCAAGCAGCGGAACGGCGATGTCGCCCTTCTCATTGACCCGAAAGCGGCCGGAGAGATCCGGGCTGTCATACACGCTGACTTCAACCAGATCGCCGGAACCGATCCTGAGCGGCGGCGCTGAGGCCGGAGGCGCACTGCCGGATTGCTGGGCCAGGCCAGCACTCGCCTGCACCAGCAAAAACACCGAAATGGCCGCCGCGAAAACGACTGTCTTCGCCATATTACTCACCCTTCTCCTCGTCCTCATGTCCGTAGGCGATATCCGAGCCGCTACGGGGATTCTGATATCCACGCCCGTAGTGGTAGCCATACATGCCGTAGCGATAGGTGTAGAAGTTCTCCAGCCGCATATCCACATCGTTCACCACCACGCCGGCGATGGGCGCATTGATCCGCCACAGCAGATCGCGGGCGCGGATCAATGCGCGCTTGCGAGTCATGCCCGCGCGGGCAACCAGAACGACTGTATCGGCAAGCGCCGCCATCGCCTGGGTATCGCTCACCGCAAGCACCGGGGCAGTGTCGATTACCACCCGGTCGAACTCCAGCGCCCACTGCCGCAACTGCTCCTCCATCCGATTTGAAGAGAGCATCTCGGCCGGATTGGGAGGCCGCGGGCCGGTCGGCAGCACCGACAGCGTCGGCAGCTCCGGCAGCGGATTGGCCAGTATCTTTTGCGCTGCCGGCTGCGTAAGCACCGTGGACAATCCGAAACTCCTGTCGTCCAGGTTGAATACCTGATCAAGACTACCCCGCCGAAGGTCGGCGTCCACCAGCAGCACGCGCTCGCTGCGCTGAGCGAATGCAATCGCGGCGTTGACTGCGGTCGTCGTCTTCCCCTCGCCCGGAAGAGCGCTGGTTACCACGATCACGCGCGGCGGTATGTCGATGGAAGACAGCAGCAATGAACTGCGCAACCCGCGATAGGCCTCGGCGGCATGCGATCTGGGACTGTACAGCGCGACCAACTGATGCATCTTGGAACTGGCGGTCGCGGGCTCTTCGCTCGCTGTGCGCTTGCGCTTTCCGGGGTCGGCCGACATGTGCGGAATGGTCGCCAGCGATGCCAGCATCGACACACTCTCGACCTCCTCCGAGGTCTGCAGCGTATCGTCGATCGATTCGATCATGAAGGCAAGCACGGTGCCGCACAGCAGCCCGCCTAGCAGCCCCAGAAACAGGCTGAGCGTCTTGCGCGGCGCGATGGCGTATACAGGAACACTGGCGCGATCCACAACCGTGATGTTGGTGGCCGACAGGCCGGCCGTAACGCTGGCTTCCTTCAGCCTCATCTGGAGAGCGTCGTAGAGATCGCGGTTCAGTTCCGCCTCGTGGCGGAGAATTGCATACTGAGCCTCGTCTTCGTTCAGCTTGTAGGCCTCTTCCTTCTGCGCCTCCAGGCGCTTGTGCAGCAGCTCTTCCATGCGATGCGAACCAACGTACTCGTCGCGCACCTGGCGCCGGGCAAGAGCAACTTCCTTCTTGATGCTGGCCTGAACCTTGTCGATCTGCGCCTTCAGCTCCTGCATTCTCGGATGGTTCTCGCCGTACTTTGCAGCCAGTTGCGCGCGCTCGGTTTGCAGGCTGGCGAGCTGGCTGCGAAGAACCCCAAGCTGGGGATCGTCGCCCATCAACGCCACCATATCCGGATCTTGCGATTGAAACTCGCGCATCCGCGCTTCCTTCATGATCCGGTCTGCCTCGGCGCTTTCCAGGTCCGAGCTGGTCTGCGCCAGGTTCTGCATGGTGAGGTTCGAGGTCTCGTCCGTGCCCACGATGTTGTGCTGTTTCTGATAGTCCGCAAGCTGGCGTTGCGCGTCCCCCGCCGCCTGTTTCAGATCCTCGAGCTGTTTCTGCAGCCAGATCGACACATGCATGGTGCGATCGAATCTCGAGCGGAGATCCTCATCGATGTATGTATCCACCAGCTTGTTCACCACGTCGGTTGCCAGCTTGGGATCGTCGCTTCGGTAGCGGATGTCGACCATTTGCGTCGCCGGCACGATCTGCACGCGCAATCCACCCCTGATCAGCCCGATCAGGGTCAGACGCTCCCCCGCCGTCATCTCGCCTGAAGGCGGCGCCGCGGCGGCATTGCCCGCTTTGCGCTCGGCTTCGCGCACCCTGTTGATCAGATTCAGACTCTGTGCCGTCTGCAGCATCACCGAGTTGCTTTGCAGAACAAGTATCTCCGTCTGCAAGGCGGAGGCGGATTCCCCGCTGCGCCCCTCTTCATCGATCAAACCCTGCAACCCCACGTTGGGTGTCGCGTTCGGCTTGATCTCAATGCGCGAGACACTTTCATAGACCGGCTTGGTCCGGAACGAGTAGATAGCGGCCGCGGCCAGAGAGACGACTGTGACCGTCAGGATGATGAAACTCCGTTTCATCAAAACCCGCCACACATCCATCAGGGAGAGCCGGTCTTCGCTGGGAACAATCGTCGCCCGGGCACGAGCCATCTGGCCGGGTTGCGACTCGGGTTGCGGATCAATGGTCATTTACACTCCTGCTCTTGCTTCTAACCAGTTCATGTTGCCATCACTGCGCCAACTCCGGGATGCGCATCGGACTGAATGGAATTCATCCTTCGCAATCGTCCGGAGTGGAAATCGATCTGTGGAGTCTCAAGGATGCTGCGGGCAGAAGCCCCCAGGAACAAGAGCCGCGCGGCACACTCGCTGCGCCGGCGCTCTACCCGCCCTCGGTCCGCTGCCCGGCGGAAACAAATGTCCGGTTAATGGCCAGCGCCGCCCGGTGCATGGCGTATCGGCTGATAAAACTGGCGCGCGCGCGGCCGGCCATGGCGTCGCGCTCCGCGGCGGGCAGCTCGAACCAGCGCCGCAGCAGCCGCTCCGTGCCTTCCAGCGTGTCGTCATCCACCAGGCCCACGCCGTCGCCCTCGATCGCCGGCCAGATGTTCACTTGATTGCTGATCAGCACCGGCCGACCAATGGCCAGGGATTCGACCACCGCGATCCCGAAGTTCTCCTGGTGAGAAGGTAGGGCGAACGCCTCGCAGGCCCTGATGGCGCCCCACTTCAGGTCACCGCCAAGGAGCCCCGGCCAATGCACCCTGCCGGCAATGCCGAGCCTTTCAGCCAGGCGCTGGAGCTTCGCTTGCATGCCCGCCTGGTCGGGACCGGCTATCACCAGGTCCACTTCCGGAACGCAGGCGGCTGTCCCGGCAAATGCCTGGAGAAGCAGATCGCAGCCCTTCTTCTCGTGTATCCGCGCCAGGAACAGCAGATAGCGGCGGCCGCGAAGCTCCGGCAGCCTGCGGTAAAACGCCTCGATCTGTTCGGCCGGATTCCCCCTCCGCCCCTCGGGATCGTTGATCCCATAGGGAACCACAACGCTCTTCCACTTGCTGGGGCGGAAGCTGGTCAGAGCCAGATCCCGCTCCGTTTCGGCCGTAAAGAAAACCGCCTCCGCATCGTGGAGAACGGCATGTTGCACCGGCCAGTAAAGCAACTTCTTGAGGTGCTTGAACGGATACTTCCGGTTGAACCAGGGATCGAGCATTCCATGGGTGAATATCCCGTAAGGCAATCGCGCGCGGCGCGCCGCTGAGCGAACCGCAAGACCGGGGAAGGTCCATATCCCATTCATGACTATGGCGTCGAAGCGGTGGGCATTGGCCCCCAGCCACCGCCAAAGCCGGGGCGAAAGCCCGTACCTGCCCAGAAAAGACTGGCCCAGAGCATGCACAGGGCAGGCGATGCCTTCCAGAAACCTCTCGTCCGGCTTGTCCAGGCAAACCAACTCGATCCCGGCGCCCACCTCGATATAGGCATCCACAAGCTGGCGCACCGCCTCCGGCGGACCGCCACCCGTCGGGGAAAGACTGCCGATCACGTGAAGTATATGCAAAGGGGTTCGCGATGCCTGGGGTGAATTCGAGATAGGCAACCTCATGGTAACGCGCGAACCCGCTCCGCCGAGGGATCCGAACCGGCATCCCCAGGGCCGACGCATATCAAACTCCCAGTAATTTCAGCAGGTAGGGGTGGTTCCATGCGGCTTTGAGGCGTTTTCCCTTGATGCTGCGTTTGAAGGTTGTTTCCTGTTTGAGCAGGTTCAG
>JBEKCX010000240.1:0-4817 GCA_050014655.1 Occallatibacter sp.
CGGCAGTTCCCATTGCCCGCTTCCAGGTGAAGCGCCAGAACGAACGGGAACTGCGCCGCGACCTGTGGGAGATGCGCGACGCCATCGACCACTACAAGGACGCGGCCGACATGCACGCCTTCCAGACCAAGGTGGACAGCCAGAACTATCCGCCCGACCTGGAGACGCTGGTGAACGGGGTGGATGTACAGGGCAAGAAGGTGAAGTTTCTGCGCCGCATTCCGGTGGATCCCATGACCGGCAAGGCGGAGTGGGGATTGCACTCCATGCAGGACGATCCCAAGTCGGACTCCTATGGAGGGCAGAGTGTCTTCGACGTGTATTCCAAGTCCCAGGGAACGGCATTGGACGGCACCAAGTATTCGGACTGGTAGGCTCTTAGCGGAGTTAGCGAAGTGCCGCTAGCACTACTAGCAAGGACAAGAAGGTCGAGTGCGAAGGATTGGTAAACAAGACGCGGGCTTTACGCTGGTGGAGCTGATGATCGTGATGGCGATCATCGGAGTGCTGGCCGTGGTGGCAGTGCCCAGTTACATAAGCGCCCTCAGGCATGCCCGGGAAGCGGTGCTCAAGGAAGACCTGCACATTCTGCGCTCTGCCATCGATTCCTATACCATGGACAAGCAAAAGGCGCCGCAGGCACTGGACGATCTGGTCCAGGAGGGTTACCTGAAGAGCATCCCCGAAGACCCGATGACCAGGAGCACCAGCACCTGGGTGACGGATTCAAGCGACGCGCTGCACTCGCTTGACCAAACCGATCCCGGCATCGACGACGTTCACTCCGGCTCGCAGGAAGCGGGCTCGGACGGGCAGCCGTATTCCACTTGGTAAAACGAACGAGGCAATCGCAGAGGCAATCAATTATGATGCAACGGACTTATCGGGCGCTCTTGCTGTTGTTGTGCGCGGCCGCCTTCTTCGGCTTGGCGTGCGCGCAGGCTCAGAAGACAATCACCGTCAGGATGCTGGACAGCAGAACCGGAAAACTCATCGTGACCACGGACTTTCTGGTTCGCGTCAACAACGAACAGACGATCCACGCCGATTGGATCACGCAGAATGGGGACGGTACCGCTAAGTTGACCGTGCCCGACGACGTCACTGTCATTTCTGTTCGCGCCACGTACGACAACACCATGTCTTTCTATGTCAACTGCGATGCCAATAAGGATAAGGGGACAGCTGAACGGGGCGCATCTCTGGATCACTGGTACAAGGTCTCCGACATTCTTGCGCTGGGAGTTGTGGCCCCCAACGGTTGCGGCGGGAAGAAGGTTCCCGACAAACTGCAGGCCATCGCCAAACCGGGCGAGTTTGTGTTCTTCGTCAGGAAACGAAACGCCCTGGAACAATCCCAGGAATAGCTTCGACTGAAGGGGAGGCTCAAACTGGATCGCGGAGAGAATCTTCCCTTGGCGCTCGATCCCCTCGAGTTCATTCTTGCGGTGGAGCGGTCCTATGCGAGCCTGATTGCCGCAGCGGATCTGGACTGCGGCCGGGAACCGAACCTGGGCGGAAGGCTGCTCTACGCCGGAGAACTCGATGCGGAAGGCCGCGCGCTGCTGGTGGCGGGCAACATTGCCGGCACGGCGTCACTGGCCGCAACCGCCGACGCAGCGGCGCAGAAGCAGGCGATTCGCGATGGGGTTGCCGACTTCCTGGTGACTTCGTTGGACGAGGCCCTGCGCATCCTGAAAAACGAGATCCGCAAACGGACGCAGGTTGCGGTCTGCCTCGCTCTGGCACAGAAAGCGGTCGCGCGAGAGATGCTGGAGCGCGGCGTGCTGCCCGATCTGCTCCGGCAAGGCGCCGCGGCCAGGCCGGTGACGGCATCGTTCCTCAGCCAGGGCGCCCGCGAAATGAAGCTCACCCCACCAGAACAGAGCCGGACTTTGCTGACCTGGCGCGTGGCTGCCGCTCCCGCTCAGTGGCTACCGAAGCTGGACGCTATCGTCTTGGATTGCCTCAGCCTTGAGTCGAGTCCAGCTGCCTCGTCTGCCCGCCGCTGGCTGCGGCTGGCTCCGCGCTACCTCGGGCGTCTCGCGCAGGGCGTCAGAGTCCTTTCTTGTGAACCGGGAACCGCAAGAGAATTCTCGGCACGGATTCAGCTTGCGGTTGATCGCGGCGAGATTGGCGTCGAAGCGCTTGTCACCGTAAGCGAATACGGCGAGACGCGCATGTTTCGTCTCTCGCCGTCCACAGCCGGCAAGAGCGCAGGGTGAACTCAGCCTTCCCCGCCGGCGGCCGCCTCAATCCGCGCCCACAACTCCTTCAGGCCGTAACCGGTCTTGGCTGAGACGGGCAACGCCTCGTCCACTTCCAGGCCCTTCTCGAGGGCCAGCAGGTTGCGGGTTCGCTGGTTGCCGCTGAGCCGGTCGATCTTGGTGGCCGCCACGGCAAAGTCGCGGCCGGCCTCGCGCAGCCAGCCGATCAATTGGCGGTCGCTCTCCTGCGGGGGCACGTTCGAGTCCACCAGGCAGACGCACAGCTTGAGCGTGGAGCGAATGGCAAGGTACGGCTCGATGAAGGCCGGCCAGCCCGCCGAGATTGACTTGGAAACCTTGGCGTAGCCATAGCCGGGCAGGTCGGCAAAAACCAGCCTACGCCGCTGGCTTTGATCTAGGAGCGCAAAGAAGTTGATCGACCGTGTGCGCCCCGGCGTTTGCGAGACTTTGGCGGCCTTCTCGCCCACCAGCGCGTTCAGCAGGCTCGATTTGCCCACGTTCGACCGGCCCAGAAAGGCGATCTCCGGTGTGTCCAGCGCGGGAAACTGTGCCGCCGCAAGGGCCGATAACAGAAACTGAGCCGTGTAGCGCATAGGGTGAGCCGCCTGCCTGAGGATACAGGAGTGAGCCGCCTCCTCAGTCAATCCCCCGGTCCCACTCCTCCAGCGTCCTCTGCAGCACACCCATGAACTTGCCCGCGTCCGCGCCGTCGATGATGCGGTGATCGAAGCCCAGGCAGAAGTGCTGCATGGAGCGAATTGCGATCGTATCGTTGCCCTCGGAGTCGGTCAGCACCACGGGTTCCTTCTTCAGCCCGCCAATGGCCAGAATCGCCGACTCCGACTGGTTGATGATCGGCGTTCCGAACTCGCCGCCGAAGACGCCGGAGTTGGTTAGTGTGAAGGTTGAACCCGAAACCTCTTCGGGCAAAAGCCGCTTCGAGCGGGCGCGTCCGCCCAGGTCGGCGATGGCCGCAGCCAGCCCCACAAAGCTGAGCCCCTCGGCCTCTTTGACAACCGGCACAATCAGCCCCCATTCCAGCGCCACGGCGATGCCGAGGTTGATGTGGCCGTGGTAGTGAATCGCTCCGTTCTCAAGGGAAGCATTCACGATGGGAAACCTGCGCAGCGCCTCCACGACGGCCGCGGCAATAAAAGGCATATAAGTCAGCCTCACGCCGTTCTTCTGCTCGAATTTGGCCTTTTCCCGCTCCCGGATGCGGGCAATGCGCGTCATATCCACCTTGTAGACGGTGTGTGCGTGGGGGCTAATGGCTAAACTCTCCACCATGCGCCTGGCGATGATGGTCCGCATCTTGCTGAGCGGCTCCAATCGGTCGATGAGCGTTGAAGGCGCCGCCCCAGCAGGAACTCCCGCCTCGCGGCCAGGCCCATGCTGGCTCAGGTAGCGCAGCACATCTTCTTTGGTAATGCGCCCGGCCGAGCCCGTGCCAGCGATTCTCCCCAGGTCGAGGCTATTCTCTTTGGCGATCTTTCGCACCAGCGGCGAGGAGCGGAGGTGTTCGCCGATCCGCGAAGCAACAGCGGAAACGGCTGGCGCCGGGGCTGCCGAAACTTGCAGCGCCGGCCCTGCAACCGGAGCCGCATCGAGCGGCGCGTCTGGCGAGGGCGAGCCAATCACCGCGACCACCGAATTAACCTCGACCGTCGCGCCCTCTGGAAACCTGATCTCGCTGAGCACGCCGGCAACCGGCGAGGGAATCTCCGCGTCCACCTTGTCGGTGGAGATTTCAAACAACGGCTCGTCTTTTTGTACCAGGTCGCCGGCCTTCTTGAGCCACTTCGTAATGGTGCCCTCGAAGATCGATTCGCCCATCTGGGGCATGATCACGTCGGTTGGCATGGATTCCTCTCTCTGCTCTGCGGGAGTTCAATTGCGCGCCCGGTACGATGCGGATTATAAATTGCGGCCCATGCGCCAGCCGAACAACATAGGTTCCAAGGAACTTGGGGTGCCCCAGATCTCGTCTTTGAGACCTGGGAACCAATTGCTCTCTGACGGCTTGCATTTGTATGTTCGCCGTGCCCCATCCTTTCCGCGTTGTCGCAGCGGCGACCGGAACGAGCGGGAATCCACGAAGCTCAAGTCAGGATCGGACGGCCCCCTCTGTGGCGCAGCCGTTCGACCTCCGCCGGAACCCGCAGCGGCGTATCTTTTGCCGGGAACTCCGGCGCTGCCGCCGCGGCGGCCTCCGCTTGCGCCCGCAGCGCCGCCAGACTCTCCACAGCCAGCACCTGCTGCTCGAAGACCAGCCCAAACTCTCGCGCTGCGCGGTGCGCTACAGCCTCTAGGCTCGGCAACTCTTCCGGCATTTGCACCTCGCGGGCCGGGAATTCGTTTTTGAGGCTGGTTACCGCATGACCGGCGATCCCGCACGGCACGATCAGCCCAAAGTCGCCGAGGTCTGTGGTCACGTTGAATGCAAACCCGTGCGAGGTAATCCCGCGCGAGACGTGAATGCCGATGGCGCCGATCTTGCGCTCGGGATTGGCAGCGTCGGAGCCGGACCCCTGATCCCTGATCTCTGACCCCTGACCCCTGATCCCTGCTCTCTGATCCCTGACCCCT
>JBEKCX010000241.1:0-4781 GCA_050014655.1 Occallatibacter sp.
ATGCTGAATTGGACCTGGTGGGACGGCCCGTACCTGAGAAGCTGAAGCCTCTGCTGGAGCGCTACGCTCCGCCCATGGATGCTGATCCCGATTCGGATCCTCAATCGGTACGCGGATCCCCGGTTCATGCGCGGCACAAGCTGGGCCACGATGTGCCGGCAATGGCGCGAATTCTGGCGCTGCGCGACGGGATGGGCGGGCGCATCGGCACGGTGATCGTCTTTCATCCCACGGCGAGCCTGGATGCGCTGCCGCACGGAGAAACCGGCGAAGACGAAGGCGTGAAGGTGAGCCAGGCGGACCTCAAGGAACGGCTGGAGGCAGAGTTTGAGGACTTCGCGCGCGGCGGCGAGACCTTCGGTGTGCTTTGGATCACGGTCGATCAGGCGCACGATCTGCGCAAGACCCACGGCGCCAACGCCTGCGACACAATGATCCAAAAGGTGGCGCAAGCACTGGCAAAGGGATTGCGGCCGACCGAGAAACTGGGGCGCTGGGGCGACGATGAGTTTCTGGTCGTCTCGCACGAGCGCACGCCGGAGATGGTGGCCTCTCATGCGCAGGCGCTGGCCGGGCTGGCCCGGACGGCGGACTTTCGCTGGTGGGGCGACAAGGTATCGATCACGGTGAGCATCGGCACGGCCCAGGCGGATGAGGCCGGAACTCTGGCGGATCTGCTTGGAAGAGCGAAGGCCGCAATGTCTTCGAGCTTTCATGCGGGCGGAAACCAGATAACATCCGCGCCGGGGGGGCAAGCATGTTTGCCATCGTAGGCATCGTCCTGGTCTTTGTTTCGATCATCGCCGGATTCCTGATGGAGAAGGGCCATATCCTGGTGCTCCTCCAGCCGGCCGAGCTGCTGATTATTGCGGGCGCGGCCACGGGCACGATGCTGGTGGCCAATCCGCTCCACATCATCAAAGGAGTGGCCAACGGACTGGTGGGCATTCTGAAAGGATCGCCCTTCGGCAAAGAGCGCTACCTGAGTACGCTCAAGATGATGTACCAGTTTCTGAACAAGGTGCGCAAGGAGGGGCTGCTGAGCGTCGAGATGGACGTCGAGAAGCCGGAGGAGAGTTCCATCTTCAAGAACTATCCCGAGTTTCTCGGCGACCATCATGCCAGGGACTTTGTGTGCGACACGCTGCGCACGGCCATTACCGGAGGCGTGGAGCCGTTCGACATGGACCAGATGATGGAGTTGGACATGGAAGTTCATCACAACGGCGCCATGCAGCCCGTGAACGCGCTGACCACGGTGGCGGACGCGCTGCCGGGGCTGGGCATTGTGGCCGCGGTACTGGGCGTGGTCATCACCATGGGCGCGCTGGGCGGTCCGCCGGAGGAGATCGGCGAAAAGGTGGCCGCCGCGCTGGTCGGCACCTTCCTGGGAATCCTGCTGTGCTACGGCGTGGCCGGCCCATTGAGCTCGAACATGGGCAAGACCGCCGACGAATACAACGAATTCCTGCACGTGCTTCGGGTGCTGATGCTCTCCTTTCTGAAGGGTTCGGCGCCCATGATCGCCATCGAGATGGGACGGCGCGCGATTCCCGCGCATGTGCGGCCGAGCTTCGACGAGATGGAAAAGAATTGCAAGGGCCATATCGCAGCCGTTGAAGCGGTCGCAGCTTAGGAACCGCACCCCTTTTTCTTGAGGATGGAAGATCATGGCGAGCAAGGGTCAACCGATCATCGTCATCAAGAGGAAGGGCGGCCACGGCGGCCATCACGGCGGCGCGTGGAAGGTGGCCTATGCCGACTTCGTCACCGCCATGATGTCGCTGTTTATCGTGCTTTGGCTGATGGGCTCGAGTGACAAGGTCAAGAAGGCCGTATCCGGGTACTTCAACGATCCCAAGGGAACCGGCAGCATGACCGGCAGCACCATGGTCGGCCAGGGCTCGAACCTCTCCCGGATCGTCGATGTCGTTAACGACACTTCCATGGCAAAGCTGAAACAGAAGCTCGAAGCGGAGATCAAGGCCAAGAAGGAGCTGGAGAAGCTCTCCAAGCAGATCGAGATCACGATCACCAGCGAGGGGCTGCGGATTGAACTGATCGAGGGCAAGGACGGAACCTTCTACGAGTTGGGGAGCGCAAAGCTCAGCTCCAGCGGACAGGTGCTGCTGGCGCTGTTGGCCGCGGAGTTGAAGACTCTGCCCAATTCGCTGCTGATCGAGGGCCATACCGACGCCACCCCGTACTCGAACGACAATGGTTACAGTAACTGGGATCTCTCGGCCGACCGCGCCAACTCCGCCCGCCGCCTGCTGCAACAGGACGGCGTGCGCGTCAATCAGGTCTCCCAGGTGCGCGGCTACGCCGACCAGATGCTGCGCGTGAAAGACAATCCCACCGACCCCTCGAACCGGAGAATCTCGATCCTGGTCAAGAACGACACCGATCAAGTGCCGACTGTATCTGCTCAAAAGGTGCTGGATGGATCCGAGCAACTGCCGGGAGGAGCAAAACAACCCGCTCCGGAGCAAGGCAAAGCCAATCCGCAGATCGCTCCGCCGGCCGCTGCTCCGGCACCCAGGCAGACTGCTCAGGCTCCGGCTCAAACGCTCGCTGCGGCTCAAACGCCCGCTGCGGCTCAGACTCCCGTTCCGACTCCGGCCAAGCCCGCGACCGCAAATCCGCCAACCAAGCCTGCGTCTGCGAATCCACCAGCCAAGCCCGCGTCCGCAGCTCCGGCAGCCAAGCCCGGCCTCGTGGACAGGCTCAAGGCGATGCTGCCGTGGACCAAGAAGTAGCGGATCGGCGCATCGACTGGACAGCCCCATCCTTGCCGCAATCCGGAGCGAGTTCCCTTCTGAGCGAGTCCGCCACTGCGGACGAGTCGAAAAACCTGCGAGCTGTACCGTCGCGGCAAGTTGCAAGCGTGAGAGGCGAGCGACCGGGCGCGGGTAATGCGCTTTACGGTGCGCGGGCGCGCGATGGTGTACTCTGGTTGGCGAACCAAGAAGCATTTGCCTGGAGGGCGCTCTTTCATGACCATCGTCGCCGGGGTCGACTTCGGTACACTCAGCGTTCGCGTAACTCTGGTCGACAGCCGGAAGGGTCCCATCGGAACCGCGTCGGCCTCTTACCCGCTTCACCGCCGCCGCGAAGACCCGAACTTCGCCACCCAGTCCCACGCCGACCAGATGGCTGCGCTCACCCGCGCCACCCGTGACGCGCTCCAGAGCACCGGCGTCGAGGGCGGTGCCGTCGCGGCCATTGCGCTCGACACGACCGGCTCCAGCGTGATTCCCGTGGGCGAGGGCTTCGAACCCCTCGACGACTACTATCTCTGGTGCGATCATCGCGCCTTTGCCGAGGCCGAGGAGATCACTGCCAAGGCGCATGAAACGGGTTTCGAAGGCATCGAGTGGTGCGGCGGCGTCTACTCCCACGAGTGGGGATTTGCCAAGCTGCTCCACTGGCTGCGCCACAACCCCGGGAAGCGCTCCAGCTTCGTCACCGCCCTCGAACATTGCGACATGGTTGCGGCCACGCTGTGCGGCATCCGGACCGTCGGCAAACTCAAGCGCAGCGTTTGCGCCATGGGCCACAAGTGGATGTGGAATCCCAAATGGGACGGTCTGCCGCCGGAAGAGTTTCTGGTCGCCGTTGACCCTGTCCTTGCCGGCGTGCGCGCCAAGCTGGGCGGCGAGTACCTGACCAGCGATCATCTCGCCGGCCAGCTCTCGGCGGAGTGGGCTGAAAAGCTCGGCCTCCGCGCCGGCATTCCCATCCCCGTGGGCGCGTTTGACGCCCATTGGGACGCCATCGGTTCCAACATCCGCGAGGGCGACGTGGTGAACGTGGTCGGCACCTCGACCTGCATCATCGCCATAGCCCGCGAGACGCAACTGGTTCCCGGCGTCTGCGGCGTGGTGCCGGGCAGCGTGCATCCGGCTTACACCGGCATCGAGGCCGGACTGTCCGCCGTCGGAGACATCTTCGACGCCATCGCCCGCCGCGCCCAGACCACCGTGGCCGCGCTCTCCGAGGGTTTGGACGCTTACAAGCCCGGGCAAACCGGACTGCTGCGTTTGAGCTGGGACAATGGCGACCGCACGGTGCTGGTGAATCCAGAACTGGGCGGAGTAACGCTGGGCTGGAACCTGGTTCACAGCGCGCAGGATGAACTCTTCGCCGCCATCGAGGGCACTGCCTTCCACACGCGCATCATCCTGGAGCGCATGGCCGAACATGACGTAAGAATCGACCGCGTAATCAACGCCGGCGGCATTCCGCAAAAGAACGAGGTGCTCAACCAGGTTTATGCCAACGTGCTGCAGAAGCCGGTGCTGGTGCCCGCGGGCATTCCCACCAGCCTGGGCTCGGGGATCTTCGCGCTGCTGGCCGCCGGAGCCTACAAGACCATTGAGGAAGCGCAGGCCGCGGTCTGCCTGCCGCTGCGCACGGTCGAGCCGGAGCCCAAGTCCGCCGCGGTCTACGAGCAGCTCTACAGGCTGTAGCGCGATGTGTACTTCGCGCTGGGCCGGCGCGACGCGGAACCCGCGGCGCTGGGACGCGTGCTGCCGAAGCTGCGGAAGATTGCGGCCAAAGTGCAGAAGGCAGGATGAGATTTGCGGCCTTTCAGGGCTCAAAATGGCGCCCTGGCGCGTGAAAGACGGCAAAAAGCGGTAGGCAGTGAGTACCAGTCAGTCACTAGGATGAACTCCTAAGGTGCTCATCCGCACAGGTTTACCAGAACACCGGGAACGGAAAAGAGGCTCCTGGAGAGGAGAGGGGGGTGGGGGTCGGTTCCCGGTTCGGGCAAGCGG
>JBEKCX010000242.1:0-4765 GCA_050014655.1 Occallatibacter sp.
CCAGGAAAGGGTCCCCAAGCTGCAGACGGCATGCACTACCACCGTAGCCGAGGGCCAGGTCTTCATCACCGAGTCCGAGGAGATCGCCCAGGCGCGGCGTTCCACGCTTGAACTTCTTTTGGGCAACCATCCCCTCGATTGCCCGGTCTGCGATGCCGGCGGCGAGTGCGAATTGCAGGACATGACCTTCAAGTACGGCGCGGGCGAGAGCCTGTACGCCGAGGCCAAAGAGCATCGCGACGAACAGCAGTGGTCGCCCGCCGTCTTCTTCGACCGCCCGCGCTGCATTCTCTGCTACCGCTGCGTCCGCATGTGCGGCGAGGGCATGGACGTGTGGGCGCTGGGAGTGCAGAATCGCGGCGTCGATTCGACCATTGTTCCCAACGGCGGCAACCGGCTGGACTGCGAGCAATGCGGCATGTGCATCGACGTTTGCCCGGTGGGCGCGCTCACCAGCGGCAGCTACCGCTACAAGACGCGGCCCTGGGAGATGAACCACGTTTCGACGGTCTGTACGCATTGCGCCGACGGCTGCAAGGTGACGCTGGGCGTGCGCCAGACCAACGACGGCAGTGAGATTGTCCGCGCCGACAATCGCGACAAGAGCGGCATCAATGGCGACTTTCTCTGCGCCAAGGGCCGCTTCGGCTTCGATTTTGTGGAGAGCGCCGAGCGGCTCACGACGCCTCTCGTGCGCAACTCCCAGGGCAAGCTGGAGCCGGCCACCTGGGAGCAGGCGCTGAATCTGGCCGCGAGCAAGCTGAAGGAGGTGCGCGACGGCAGGGGCGGAGAGGCCATCGGCGTCGTCGGCTCCAACCGGACGACGAACGAAGAGAACTACCTGCTGCAGAAGTTTGCTCGGACTGTTCTCGGGACCAACAACATCGACCACCAGCGCAGCACGGATTACGCGGCGTTTGCCCGCGCTCTCGCCGGACACATGGACAAGGCTGCCAGCCTGCGCGACGTCGCGACTGCGCCGGCGATTTTGCTGGTTGGCGGCGACCCCACCAACGAGCATCCGTTGCTGGCCTGGCAACTGCGCACCAACGTGCGGCTCAATCACGCCCGCCTCTACATTGCCAACCACCGGCCCATCAAGCTGGAGCGCCAGGCCGTGGCCACGCAGGAGCTGCCGCCTGACGGCTACGTGCATCTCGCGGCGTTTCTGGACAGTTGCACGGCCGCTTTCTGCAAGGCTCTGCTGGCCGAGGAGTCGCTCGTGGTGATCTTTGGCCAGGAGCTTCGCGGCCCCGCGGTCGAGTCGCTGGTGGAGTGGGGGCTGAAGCGCGGCAATGTGCGTTTTGCCTATCTCGGCGACCACGCCAACTCCCGCGGCGCGGCCGATATGGGGCTGTTCCCGGACCTGCTTCCCGGCTACGTGCCGGTGAGCGCGCCCGGAGCATTCGTCGAGTATGTCGGCCTGCCGACGGCGCCGGGCAAAACGCTGCCCCAGATCTTTGTCGCGGCGGCCATGGGCGAGTTGGGCGCGTTGCTCGTCGTGGGCGCCAATCCGGTTGGCGCGCTCGGCCTGGACGCGGCAACCTTGAAGAAGACTTTTGTCGTGGTGCAGGAGCTGTTTTTGACCGAGACCGCGGCGCTGGCCGACGTGGTGCTGCCGGCCGCCAGCCTCTACGAAAAGAGCGGCACGGTCACGAATGCGTTCGGCGATGTGCAACTGGTGAGGAAGGCGGCCGACCGCGCAGGCGTGAAGCCCGACCTGGAGATTCTGGTGCGGCTGGCGGGAGCGATGGGCGCGGATGTGAAGACGCTGGTTCGCTTTGGCAAAGGCGGCGAAACGGGCGACCTGGGCCAATCGCGCGGCGCGCAGGCGGGCGAGGCGGACCAGCACGCTGTGTGGCTGGCGGCCAACAACCTGGAACCGAAGCTAAGCCCCTTCGATCCGCTGGCCGTGCTGGACGAGATCGAGCGCCTGGTTCCCGGCTATAAGCTGGACCGGATTAGCCTACTGGGCGGCAACGATGTGCGGACGGAGCCGGGCTTTGTGCCGGTTGCGGCGCTGGCGGAGGGTCTGCCCGGTTTGGTAGTGCCCGCGCACGATGGATTGTTTACCTCTGGAACGCTGGGCCGGTACAGCCCGGCGCTCAAGGAGCTGAGAAAACACCAGGCGCGCGAGCTGGTGCAGATACGAGTGTAAGTTCTGCGAGGCGCTGGTTGAGATTCGCGGTTTCCCACCCTTTTTGTTCGCCGCAGGTCGTCGCGGCGACCGAAGAAGACGGGGCACCCAGCGATTTGCAAGGAGAAGAGCGAAAGCAAACGCGGGTCCTTCGACTCGTCCGCCGCAGCGGACTTCGCTCAGGAGAAGACCAGTGACGATACTGCAGTTCTTTCTGTGGAGCTTGGCGAAGGTGGCCGTGGTGACGGTGGTGCTGCTATTGGCCGTCGCCTACACCGTGCTGCTGGAGCGCAAGCTCGTGGGGCGCATCCAGAACCGCTGGGGGCCTAGCCGCGTGGGGCCATTCGGCCTGCTGCAGCCATTGGTGGACGGAGCCAAGTCCTTCCTCAAAGAGGACATCATCCCCGCCGGTGTCTACAAGCCGCTCTATCTGCTTGCGCCCATCCTCGCCCTGGGCTGCGCGCTGATCTCCATCGCCGTGGTGCCCTTCGGCGAACCCAACGTGGGGCCGCCCGGAATGCCTCTCTTTCAGATCTCCGATGTGAACATCGGCCTGCTGGTGATTCTCGGGGTGACCTCCATCGGCGTATACGGCATTGCGCTGGCCGGCTGGTCGTCGAACAACAAATACTCGCTGCTCGGCTCGCTGCGCTCCTCGGCGCAGCTGGTCAGTTACGAACTGGCGCTTGGCCTCTCGCTGGTGGGCGTGGTGCTGCGCGCCGGATCGCTCAACCTGCGCGTCATTGTGCAGCAGCAGTCAACCGACGGCATGCTCACATGGAATATCTTTGGCGGAATGCAGTTTGTGGCCTTCTTCATCTACCTGATGGCAGCCTTTGGCGAGACCAACCGCTCGCCCTTCGACCTGCCCGAGGCGGAGAGCGAGCTGACCGGCGGCTACCACACCGAGTACAGCTCGATGAAGTTCGCCATGTTCTTCATGGCCGAGTACGCCAACATGATCAATGTGGGCTGCGTGGCCACATTGCTCTTTCTGGGCGGATGGACCAGTCCCTACGGCGACCTGATTCGCCCACCGGAAAACTTTCTGGCCCACGCGCTGTTTCCCATCTTTTGGTTCGTGCTCAAGGTCTTTTGCTTCCTGTTTCTGTACATCTGGGTGCGGGGAACGCTGCCCCGCTTCCGCTATGACCAGTTGATGAACTTCGGATGGCGCTACCTGATGCCGCTGGCCATTCTGAACATTGTGGCCACCAGCCTGTGGTTTGCGTATCACCCGCCCTCTTGAACCCCGCCGCGGCGGGCCCGTGGTTTGACCATCGCTGATTTACAATCGGGAGGGATTTCGCGGAGCCGGAGCCCGGATTGAACCGCTTGGCTGCGCAGACCTTCCCCCTAACCGGCCGGTTCTGTTTTGCCGGCTCCGGCCCTTGCTCAGGGATGCGATGCACCTGATTCTGTTTGTCGTCTTTGCCGGATTCTGCCTGGCTGGAGCCATCAACCTCCTGCTGCAGAGCCATCCCATCAACAGCGCCCTCTCGTTGATCGTGGTGATGACCTCGCTGGCCGTCCTTTACCTGCTGCTGGGCGCGGAGTTCCTGGCCGCCGCGCAGGTTCTCGTCTACGCCGGGGCCATCATGGTGCTGTTCGTCTTTGTCGTCATGCTGCTCAACGCGGGCCGCGAGGAGCGCACCCTGGGCAGCCGCACGGCGCGCAGCGTGGGCTTTCCCGCGGTGGTGGCCATTCTGGCCGTAGTTGCCACGGTGATCGTAAAGGCGCAGGGCCTGGGCGTGGCCACGCTCGGCGAGGGCCTCACCAACGCTAAGGGCAGCACCAACATTGAAGAGGTGAGCCGGGTGCTCTTCCGCGAGCTGCTGCTGCCTTTTGAGGTAACTTCGGTGCTCATCCTCATCGCGATTCTGGGCGCGGTTGCGCTCGCCAGCCGCGGCGACGGCCCCCACGGGAACCGGGAAAGGACGGGCGGCGAATGAGTTCACTTCTGACGCAAGAGGTTCCCATCTCCTGGTATCTGCTGCTGAGCGCCGTGCTGTTTTCGCTCGGCGTCGCCGGCTTCCTCGTCAAGCGCAACCTGATTACCGTCTTTATGTCCATCGAGCTCATGCTCAACGCAGTGAATCTCTCCTTTGTGACCTTCGCACACGAGTGGCACGCGGTGAAGGGGCAGATCTTCGTCTTCTTTGTGATGATGGTGGCCGCGGCGGAGGCTGCCGTGGGACTGGCCATCATCATCGCCGTCTTCCGCGCCCGCGCCACCTTAGCCGTCGACCGCATCGACCTGATGAAACTATGAACGATTTCTTCTTCAAAGACTATCGTTGGCTAGGGCTCATCCCACTGCTGCCCTTCTTCGGATTCCTGTTCAATGGAATCCTTGGACGACGACTGCCAAAGTGGCTGGTGACTCTCGTCGCGTTAATAGCACCTTTCGCCTCCTTTATTCTTGTTTTATTCAGCATTGATCGTGCTCATAACTTCGCATTTTCAATACAAAAAGGGCATCCAATTCCTACCGACTGCTTCCCTCTGGTCGAGACGCTTCCCTTTCCCTGGATCAGCGCCGCCGCGCTGCACGTCGATTTCAGCTTCGTCCTCGACCAGCTTTCGCTGGTCATGCTCCTTGTCGTCACCGGCGTCGGCTTCCTGATT
>JBEKCX010000243.1:0-4756 GCA_050014655.1 Occallatibacter sp.
AACCAAGCCCTTCTCCAGCGACCAGGCCATGAAGCCGAAGCCGGCATCACCGCCCCACAGCGTTCCATCGCAATCGAAGACTGCAACTTTGGGGTTGCTGTCAAAAACCAGCCGTTCAAACTCCGGGGCGGTCCACCGGGGAATTTCAATCTGCGTTTGTGTCAAGTGTTCCTCTTGTCGTCGAAAAAAGTCATCACATTCTATTTTCATTCAAATCGCGTGTTTTTGCACGTGTTGGTTGCAGTAAGCGCCTGGTTGAGCAACAGGAGCAGGGTTTGCAGCCAGGGCGTAGGTACTGACTTGCAGAGAGGACCCTCAAGAGCTCGCCGGTTAACTCTCATGGAAATGCCGCCAGATGGTTTCGGCGGTTTTTTGCGGCACGACGGCGGCGAGTGATTCGGTGGTAGCTTGCTGCACCTCGCGCAGGCTGCCGAAGTGGGTGAGGAGGCGCTGGCGAGTTTGTGCGCCGACGCCGGAGATGTTCAGTAGTTCGGAATCGCGATCGCGCATGGCGCGGCGCTGGCGATGGTAGCCGACGGCGAAGCGGTGGCTCTCGTCGCGGATGAGCTGGACGAGATGGAGGACGGGGGAGCGGCGGTCGAGGACGATGGGCTCCTGCTCGCGGCCGTAGAGATAGATGACCTCTTCGCGCTTGGCGATGGAGGCCAGCGGCTGGCTGGTGAGGCCGAGGGATTCGAGGGCCTCGGCGGCGGCGTGAAGCTGGCCCAGTCCGCCGTCGATGAGGATGAGGGAGGGGAGGTTTTTGGGTTCCTTGGAGGGCTTTCCGGCAGGGGCTAAAGCCCCATCTTCTATTGGGTCATTTGCGGCACGACTGAAGTCGTTCCCTTTCAAAGCCCGCGTTCCCTGGCGAACAGTTTTGCTTTCCCAGGTCCCAGAAGCGGGACCTGGGGCACCCGGCATTTGTGCGAGGCCGGGAGACGATGAGTCGGGTTTGGAGCCTTCCGCCGCGGGGCTGGCGTTTTGGTCGAGCAATCGCCGGTAGCGGCGGTGGACGACCTCGCGCATGGAGGCGAAGTCGTCCACGCCGAGGACGGTCATCACTTTGAACTTGCGATAGGCCTGCTTGTTCATCTTGCCGTCTTCCCAGACGACCAACGAGGCTACGGTCTCGGCGCCCTGGATGTGGGAGATGTCGAAGCACTCGATGCGGCGGGGCAGCTCGCGGAGCATGAGGGCGTCGGCGAGGGCCTCCTGGATGGCCTTGCGGGAGGGTGTGAGGACGCGGAAGCGCTGGACGTACGACTGCTTGGCGTTCTGGCCGGCGAGATCGACGAGGGAACGCTTCTCGCCGCGCTGGGGGACGGCGATTTCGATGCGGTGGCCGGTGCGCTGGGTGAGCAGGGCAGCAAGGGCCTCGCGGTCGTCGAAGTCCACGGGGACGAGGATGGTGCGCGGGACGTAGTGCTGGTCGATGTAGAGCTGCTTGAGCAGGGCGGAGAGGACTGGGGCGGCATGGAAGGGGGGATTCGACGGTGTTGATTCCCAGGTCTCAGAAGCGAGACCTGGGGCACCCGGATCTGAGGCACTCGCACCCGAAGATTTGTGGTCTCCCGCCCTTTCCGCTGAAGAACGCGGAAAGGATGGGGCACCCGGGTTCTTTAGGTGGACAGCATTTCCCTCAGGGGCTAAAGCCCCAAGCTCTTTTGAATCCCCAACGTACGGGCTGAAGCCCGTACCCTTCATGCCCGTACCCGTCATGGCATCGATTGAATCGTCGCGCTCGGCCGCGGGCATTTCGAGCAGCGCGGGCAGGTCTTCCCAGAAGAACTCGCGGCGGTCGACGATCTTGCCTTCGCGGACGTGGAAGAGATTGACGGCCAGCGAGCTGTCTTCAAAGTGATAGCCGAAGACGTCGGCGTCGTCGTCCAGCTCGGCGGTGGCGGCGCGCTGCTTCTCCTGGAGCTGGCGGGCGGTGGAGAGCTGGTCGCGGAGGCGGGCGGCGGCCTCGAACAGTTCGGCCTGGGCGGCGGCCATCATGCGGGCGGTGAGGGCGCGCTCCAGCTCGGCGTGGCGGCCTTCAAGGAAGAGCTGGGCGTCGCGAATGGCCTCTTTGTAGAGCTCGGGGGTGGTGAGGCCCTCGACGCAGGGGCCGAGGCAGCGGTGAATGTAGTACTGGAGGCAGGCGCGGGGATGGTAGCGGGAGAGATCGACCTTGCAACTGGGGATGAGAAAGCTGCGATGGATCAACTCGACGACACGCCACGCCAGGCTGCCGGGAAAGTATGGACCGTAATACGCCGCGCCGTCCTTGAGCAGGCGGCGGGTGACAAAGACTTTGGGAAAGCGGTCGGCGAGGGTGAGCTTGACGTAGGGGTAGCTCTTGTCGTCCTTGAGCAGGATATTGAAGCGCGGGCGGCGCTGCTTGATGAGGTTGGTCTCCAGCGCCAGGGCCTCGGACTCGTTGGCGACCAGAATGTATTCGAGATCGACGGCCTCGCGCATGAGCGAGCCGGTTTTGGCGTTGGCCTGGGAGGTTTCGAGCAGATAGGAACGGACGCGGGAGCGCAGATTGTTGGCCTTGCCGACGTAGATGACCTCGCCCTCGGCGTTTTTGTAGAGGTAAACGCCGGGCTGGGTGGGGAGGGTGCGGATTTTCTCGTAGAGGTCCATGACAGAGATCAGAGATCAGGGATCAGTGGTCGGCAAGCCGGCGAGTCGGCAGGCCGAGGTTTACTCCGCCTCCTGCTGGCGGATGTGCTCGGCGCGGACCTCGGCCGCAGTGAACATGCTGAGGAAAGGCGCCCCGGCCGCGGCAGCCTCGACGGCGGGACGGCCGTTTGCCTCTTCCCGCTCGACGATGCAGACGACGGCGGCGACGGTCATGCCGGCCTCGCGGGCGGCTTCGATAGCGTTGATGGTGGAGGCGCCGGTGGTGCAGACGTCGTCCACAATGACCACGCGGGCGCCGGGGCGGCTGAATCCCTCGATGCGGCGGCCGGTACCGTGGGCCTTCTCGGCCTTGCGGACGAGGAAGCCGTGCAGCAGCGGCGCGCGGGGGCGAGAGAGAGCTCGCCAGGCGCTGGCGGTGGCCACGTTGGAGACGATGGGGTCGGCGCCCAGGGTAAGCCCGCCGACAGCGTCGGCCTCGATGCCGTTTTCTTCGAGCAGCTCGAGGATTGCGAGCCCTGTGAGGCGTCCGCCCTCGGCGTGGAGGGTGGTGGTGCGGCAGTCGACGTAGTAGTCGCTCGTGCCGCCCGAGGAGAGCTTGAACTGGCCGAGCCGGAAGCTCAGGCGGGCAAGGAGCGAGAGCAGTTGCTGCGCGTGGGTGGGGGTAGTCATCACCTTCGATTGTAGAGGGACGGAAGGAACAGGGAACAGAGAATAGGGAACCATGGCTTTGCCCGAACGGCTACGGTGAAGTGGCGCACATAGCACGCAACTCGCATTGACCTGGCGAAGGCCTCGCGTTTGGCAATGATCAATACATCCGTCAGCACCCTGATGCTTCCCATCAGAGTCTCTTCCAACAGTACCCTCTCGGCTGTTATCAGGCGGTGTTGTGCCAGTCCGGCGCGGATGGCTCCGGCCAGAACCGTTTTACCGCGGGGCTTGGTGAGAAAGCGGAAGATGTTTCCTTCGTTCACCGCATCCAAAGCTGTGTCGATATTCGCAAATCCGGTCAGAATAATACGTAAGGTCTCTGGAGCGTTGCGCCGCACCTCGGCCAAGAACCTTGCGCCGCTCATGCCCGGCATACGGATATTGGAGATCACAACGGCGTTGGGGCCGTAGGTGCTGTTCGCGGTCAGTCCCTCTTCCCCGCCCACGGCGGTAGCTCCCCGTGCAGCATTCGCAGGTAACCATCCATAACGGAGGGTTCATCGTCAACGAACAGGATTTTGCAAGTCATGATCCATACTCCGTACCTCTGCAATTTGTCGTTGCACCTGGCCATCCGCCATGCGCTGTGCCGCTAGACTCCAAAGCTCCAGATCATGCTAATCGAATTGGCTTTACCTGCCCGGACATTAAGGGCCTTGATTATCTCGTCGAGGCTTGGGAACTGCGATACCGGCAGCAGATCGAATACGAAGAAACGCCCGTCTAGTACTACCGTGTACAAACGCCGGACACCGCAGAACGGGCGCCGGCAGAGTCGGCGCACTTTCTCCGCTTGAACAGGGGCAATGCCTTGGTCGCCGGAATTCAGCGATCGCAGAATTGCGGGGAGCCTCAGAAAACTCTGTACCCCACGCCCACGCTGGCCCCGTAGGGCGACAATGTGGAGTTGCCCCACGCCGGCCAGACCTGGTACTCGACATCGGCGGCGCGGATGCTGAGCCGCCTGGTCAGCTTCACATCCACGCCGCCGCCGAAGGCGAAGTCGGTAAAGTGGCCGTAGTCGCCGCCGGGATCGAAGTGCATCTTCGAAAATCCGCCCAGCGCCTTACCATAAATCGTCGCTTTCCAAAAGCGATAGACCGGAAGCCGGGGACCGACCAGATAGTTGTCCTGGTAGATGTCGCGGTACTGGTCAAAGCGCATCCAGCGGCCTTCGGCCTCCAACTGCACCCAGCGCTTCAGCTTCAGGTCCACATAAGCGCCCACTCCCAAAAGCGGATGGCTGCTGGCGCTCGCAACGGGATAGAAGTTGCCGGAGCTGGGGCATGATGCCCCAACGCAAACCCAACTATTTGCGTTATCCGCGAAGTCAGGCTGAAAAACCGAAGCCATTCCGCCGACAGTGATCGAAACTTCATGAGCGGTCGCTGACGGAACCACTTGCGCGCGGGCA
>JBEKCX010000244.1:0-4749 GCA_050014655.1 Occallatibacter sp.
CCATCGGCCATTATTTCGTCGCCAGCGGAATGTACGTCGTGCTCGGCCATCCTCTCTACGTCGAGGGCAGCAAGAATGTGCACGACCTGCTCTGCGGGGAGATGGAAGAGAATACAGGCGGGCGCTTCGAATGGGAGCCCGATCCGGCGATTGCGGCCGACAAGCTCCTGGCGCACATTGAACGCAAGCGCGACGCATTGCATATCAATACGCAAAAAGAACGCAAGCTGTACGACATGAAATCGAGGCGGGAGCTGCAATGAGCAAAATCATCGCATCTTCCGCAATTCTCGGCGCCCACCGGATCGTGCGCAACGCGGAAGACTGCCTGGTAAGAGCCATTGCGGCCAAAGGCATCGATTGCGCCGTGGGCTTTCCGGACACCGCTTACTCCCTGCCGGTCATTTACTCACTGTTGGGCAAGCGCGTGGACCGGCTCTCGGAGATGCAGACGATTATCGATGAGTGCCAACGTCTGCTGCCGGCGGCTCCCAGCGAGAATCTGTGGCTGCCTTATCTAGGCGGTACGCTGGATGCGGGCATCGCCACGCTCTTTGCCTTTGAAATCATCGAAGCCTGCAAGTACCTCATCGGTCCGAATCCGGCGAACGGCTTATGGTTGGGAGCGGCCAACGACGTGATCATTCGCGAGCGCGGCGTGGAGTTCGTTGACGGTTCAGCTCCGGGATTCGCCGCCATCGTGGGCGCCGCGCCCACCATCGGGGATGCGGTGCGCATTGCCCGCGAGTTACAGGAGAAGAACCTGTATGTGTTCATGGCCGGCAACACCGGCGGTCTCTCCTTTGCCGAGCAATTGGCCGAGGGCGGCGTCGAAATGGGCTGGGAGACCCGCCTGGTTCCCTTCGGAAAAGAGATCTCGGCAGCGGTATACGCGCTCGGCTTCGCCAACCGCGTAGCCCTCAGCTTTGGCGGAGTCAAGCCCGGCGACTACGCGCGCAACCTCAGGTACAACAAGAACCGCATCTTCGCCTTTGTCATGGCGCTGGGCGAAGTTACGGAGGAGAAATATGCCGCCGCAGCAGGAGCCATCAACTACGGCTTCCCAACCATCGCCGATACTCCCATTCCGCAGATCCTGCCGACGGGCATCTGTACTTACGAGCACGTCGTGTCGTCCGTGCCCATCGACCGCATCGTGGAAAAATCGCTCGAAGTCCGAGGCTGCAAAATCAAGGTTGCCAAAGTACCCATCCCGGTGGCCTTCGGCGCCGCTTTCGCGGGCGAGCGCATCCGCAGGGAAAACACCTATGTTGAGTTCGGCGGCAACAGGACGCCGGGCTTTGAATACGTCACTACTTTCGATCTCGCCGAGGTCGAGGACGGCAAGATAACCGTGGCAGGCCCGGAGATCGACGACGTTCAAGAAGGTTCGGCCCTGCCCATCGGCATCTGGGTGGAAGTTGCCGGGCGCAAGATGCAGCCCGACTTCGAACCGATTCTCGAGCGCCAGATTCATCACATGATCAATGGCGCCGAAGGCATCTGGCACATGGGTCAGCGCGATATCAACTGGATTCGCATCAGCAAGGCCGCCAAAAACAAGGGCTTCAAGATCCGCCATTTGGGCGAGATAGTGCGCGCCAGGTTCCTCAACGACTATCCGGCGATTGTGGACAAGGTCCAAGTGACGCTGTTTACCGGCGGCAAGGATGTCGAGGAACGGGTTGGCATCGCCCGCCACGCCTACCGCGTCCGCAATGAACGCATGGAGTCGCTCACCGACGAAAGCGTGGACACCTTTTATTCCTGCCTGCTCTGCCAGAGTTTCGCCCCCAACCACGTTTGCGTCATCACCCCGGAGCGCCTGGGGTTATGCGGCGCCTATAACTGGCTGGACGGCAAGGCCGCATTCGAGATCGATCCTACCGGCCCCAATCAGCCGTTGGTGAAGGGCGAATGCCTCGATCCCGTCCGCGGCCAGTGGGCTAACATCAACGACTACGTATTCGCTAACTCCAAACAGACGATCGGCCGCTTCAACGCCTACTCTCTTTTGGAAAACCCGATGACCAGTTGCGGCTGCTTCGAGGCCATCGTGGCGCTGATGCCGGAAGCCAATGGCGTCGTGATCGTGAACCGCGAGTACCTGGGTGAAACGCCTGCAGGAATGAAGTTCTCCACCATGGCCAACACCGCCGGCGGCGGCCAGCAGGTGCCGGGATTCATCGGCGTGGGCAAGGCCTACGTCACCAGCCGCAAGTTCATCTCCGCCGAGGGCGGCCATCGCCGCATCGTGTGGATGCCCAAAGAACTCAAGGAGTTTCTGCGCGAAGACCTGGACAAAATCGGCCAGACATTCGGCATCGAGAGCTTCACCGACTTGATCGCGGATGAGTCTCATGGCACGGATGCCGCTTCAGTGCAGGCTTACATGCAACAGGTGAAACACCCTGCTCTGACCATGTGGGACATTACTACTCCGTCGGCGGAAGCCGCCGCGGTCGATGCCGCGCGAGCCGGCTCGATACTGCCATCGGCTTCGGGATCCACCGCCTCCGCGCCGGCGAAGACCGCGCCAGCGGCTGGCGTGCCTCAAGCAGGGCCACCGCCGGGAGCGAAATTGAACATTGCTGCCAGCGCAGCCCAGACAAAGCCTCCTGTGGCCAAGCCAGCCATCGCGCCGGCGTTGGGCGGGCAAGCCGTGCCGCCGCAGGCAGGAACGGAAGAATCCTTCACTTCCGCAACCATCGTTTTGCCAAAGTCGATAACGCTGGTGCCGGAAAAAGCCAATGTCGCCGTTCGCACCGTTACCCTCGGTGGAACCGGAACCCGCACTTCGTCAGTAACCATCGGTGGGGCTGAGGTACTTCCCTTTCGCCATTTCCAAGGCAACGTGGGTCGCAAGCCGGTGGTTGCCATGGAGGTTCTTGACGCTCCGCCCAAGTCCTATCCCGGCTTGCTGCGAGATGCCTATGGGGATCTGCTCAAGAACCCAGCCGCGATGGCCCGCTATCTCGTGAACGAGTTGGCCGCCGAAGCGATCAGTGTGCGCCTGGCCACGGCGCATCCCGACAATGGCAATATCTCTTCGGAGGCGGCCGGGAGCATTGTGAAGGAGGTTTTGAGCGCCGTGGGCGTGCCGGTGATCGTCACCGGCTGCAGCCACTTCGAGAAGAACAATGCCCTGATGAAGCACATCGCTTCCACCTTTGCGGGAGAGAATCTGCTGTTGAACTGGGTGGAAACCGACAACTACAAAACCATCGCTGCCACCGCTATGGCCTACGGACATTGCGTTGTGGCGCAGACGCCGATCGACGTCAACATGTGCAAGCAGCTCAACATCCTGCTCACCTCCATGGGCGTCTCCGCTGACCGCATCCTCATCGATCCCTTGACCAGCGCTTTGGGCTACGGCCTGGAATATACCTACTCGGTGATGGAGCGCATCCGCACCTCGGCCTTTACCGGCGATCCCATGCTGGCCATGCCCATCATCGTGAACCCGGGCTTTGAAGTGTCGAAGGTGAAAGAAAGTCGCGCGCCGCGCAAGGACTTCCCCTTGTGGGGAAAAGAGGAAGAGCGCCAGGCTCTGCTGGAAATCGCCGCTGCGATGAGCTATCTGAATGCCGGCGCGGACCTGCTGGTGGTTTACCATCCGCTGGCGGCTCGAACCCTGAAGCGCAAGATCGAGGAAATGATGTTCTGTGGCAACTGAGGTGACCGCAAGATGGCAATGACCGGTTTACAGATATTCAAGCTGCTGCCCAAAACCAATTGCGGCGAATGCGGGGTACCCACCTGCATGGCTTTCGCCATGAAGCTGGCGGCCAGGAACGCGGATCTGGCGGCCTGTCCTTACGCATCGGAAGAAGCCAAGCAAATTATCGGAGCGGCCAGCAGGCCGCCCATCCGGCTGGTGAAGATCGGCCCGCCGGGACGAGAGGTGATGATCGGCAATGAGACGGTCATGTTCCGGCACGACAAGACGTTCGTTCATCCCACGGCCCTGACCATCGCATTTCCCGATAATGAATCCCTTACCGATCTTTCTCACAAGTTGGCGGAAGTGCGGGAGTATTGCCTGGAGCGGGCAGGCGAGCAACTGCGCATCAATCTGGTGCTGGTGGACAACTTCAGCGAGGAGGTCAAGCCCTTCGTCGATCTGGTAAAGACGGCAGCCGGCTCCACGGGTTTGGGCATCATCCTCAGGAGCACGAACCTCGAAGCTCTGCAAGCCGGACTGAAAGAGCTGGTGGGGAAGAGACCCTTGATTCATGCCGCGACGCCAACCAATGCCGAGGCCGTGGCCGCCTTGGCGTTGAAATATGATGCGCCGTTGGTGGCCCGCGCCGCCACCCTCGACGAACTCGTGGCCCTGACCACAAAGCTGGCCGCCCTGGGGTTGAAGGAGATTGTCCTCGACCTGCCGGCCGACAATCCCGCAGCCGCCCTGCAGTACAACACCGTCATTCGCAAGGCGGCGCTCAAGAACGCCTTCGAGCCTCTCGGTTATCCGATCATCAACTTTGTCACCGCGCTGGACGTCGCGTCGGCGGTTGCCGATGCCTCGACTTACCTCTGCAAATATGCGTCGATCCTCGTGCTGGACCGCATGAAGCTGGAACTTCTGTTGCCCTTGATGATGCTGCGGCAAAACATCTACACCGATCCACAGAAACCGATTCAGGTCGATCCCAGGGTCTATCCCATCGGCGAGCCGGGAAAGGACTCACCGCTGCTGGTGACCACCAACTTCTCCCTGACGTACTTCATAGTTTCCGGCGA
>JBEKCX010000245.1:0-4738 GCA_050014655.1 Occallatibacter sp.
AAATCGTCCGTCGATGCTGTCGCCGGCCGGAATCCTGGCGAAAAAGTCGGAAGCGGGAACAATGATGGAGCCGGGAATCTGGTGCGTGGCATAGTGATACTGCTGCACCGGTGCGGACTCCTGGGCAGCAGCACAGCTCAGGCAAAGGAAAAGAAACGGGAGAAGAATCTTCACAGTTGAAACTCTCTTCATGGCCGCACCCCGCCTGAAAGCTCGAACTCAGGCACTATGTCGACCGGAATGTCCTTCGTCGATTCGAGACTGCGGACGAGCGCCGGCGGCATGACATCGTATCTGGCATACCACTCTTCGACGCCGGCCCGGTCGCCCTTCGCCTCGAAGGTCAGCAGCTTTTCGACCAGGCTCGCGATCGCGTCCGGCATGGCCGCGTAGTCGATGGTGTAGCGGCCATCCACGCCCTGGCGCAGCGCGCCATGCTCCAGCAGATAGTTGAACTCCATCATCTCTGCGCGGCCGTGGGCTTCGCCGGTGCCGAAGCGCAGGGTGCGGAAGATACCCGCAACGTAGGAACCGTAGATGGTATGCAGCATGGTTTCTGGAAGTATCTTCTGGTCCACGAGCCACTTGGCCAGGAAGATTCCGGTAACATCCGCCTTGGCTTCCTCGAGCCCTGAGTACATAGGCCCGATAGCTTCGCGGATATCCACCTGCTTGCCATCGACGCGGGCATAGGCGGGTCCAAGCCCGTGCGAGATTTCATGCAAGATGGTAGAGGTGAGATACCCATCGCCGGTAACATCGCCGAGTTGCGCGGGAGTCAGCATCTTGGCGGCGATGGGCAGGATGACCGCGCTCACGCGCGCATCCATGAAGTTCTTGAAGAATATCTTTTTCGTGCCCTTTTCCGCATGAATGCGCGCATCGTTGGGCAGATTGTCGGCCACAGCCTGGTAGCCGTAGCGGAGATCGCCGGCGCGCAGCGGCGCATCGGCGACCTCCATCGGAGTGGCCTGGCCCTGCTTCGACGGTTTGTCGGCGTTGGGCAGCGGCAAAGCCTGCTGCATGGCGGCTTCCTGCTGCTGATAAATAGCCAGCTTGCGGCTTTGCTCCCGGTCGCGAATCAAGATAGCTCCGCCGTAAGAGGTCTTAACTCCAAGCAGGTTGTCGAGATAGGTTTCGTAAGGCGCGAAGATCAGGTCGATCTTGTGATCCTTCAAATCAAGCCAGGCAATATCACTGGCATAATAGTCGTCGGTGAGCAGGGCATCGGCGCGCAACTGGAGATAGTGAGCGAAGGCCGGGTCCGGCGAGAGCTTCGCGGCGGCGCGCAGGTCGGCAGCCATGGGAACAAGCCACTCGGCGTAGGCTTCGTGATAGGGCACGGCTTGCAGATGACCCGGCGCGCCGCGGACAACGGTGCGCGGGTCGTAGAGCGCCGCCTTCATCTCGGGGTGCGCCGCGGCATAGCTCTCGATCTGCTCGCGCGTCAATCCATAGGTGTATAACTCGTGGCCGGGCGGCATAACTGCCTCGCCCAGGAACGAATCGTTCTCATCCAGCAAGTCGTAGCGGCTGCCCATGATGCCGAGTAGCTGGGCGAGGACGGGGCTCTGAGTTACGCGATAGACCGCCCATCCGCCCAGGTCGCTCTGATGCCAGTAGAGCGTATCCATCAGGCGGCAGGCATCGGCCAGCTTGGCCACCATCTGCTGCTCTCGCGCGGTGAGTTCCGCGCGCCGGTAGGGCATGGCAACCGGCTTCCAGCGCGCGGCGCGCTCCGCTTCGTTGTGGAAGGGGCGGCCGCCGGCATTGCGCTTGGCCGGGGCCTGGCCTGGAGCTGCCGCAACAAGCGCAATGGAAAGACAAAGAGCGATGGGAAGGGCGCGAAATAACTGGATGCCGAGTGTCTGACGGAAGGATCTCAAGAGGAATCTCCGGTTCACACGAATTGTACCGCTTGCAGGCTGGCTTAGAGAGGCTCCTTCCCGATCGCGGTGTCTAGAAGCTGCCCTGCGGGATGCGTGGGCCGCCAAGGGTCGCCGCGCCAAACCGGCGCAGCGGAAACCTATTTCTTCTGCGGGGGCGTCGCCTGCGGCTTCATCAAGGCTGGGCCGCCTACGGCGGGCACTGACGCCGGGGGCGGCAAGCCGCGCAGGATTTCCACAGCGGAGGGAGGCAGTGGTTTATCGGCATTGGCCAGCAGCAGGCTCACCTGCCACATCTGGTTTTCAGTGAGCACCTGGTTGAAGGCCGGCATGCCGGTCAGCCGGATGCCGTTGGCCACCTTCCAGTAGGTCTCGGCGGGAGGGTCGTCGCTGACCCCGACCACATTGCTGTCATGGTGCTTCTCCCACAGCGGGGGCGCATCGGGATACATATGCGCGGCAAAGGAAGATGGCTTGCCGTGAAAGCCGTGGCAGCCGGCGCACTGATCGCGGTAGACCTCCGCTCCAGCCGCCAGGTTGTTCCCGTCGGCAGGGATGGGCACTGTCCTGACCAGTTCGCGCTGAATGCGCGCGTGCAGCGGAACCGCGGTGAGCAGCTGTTCCTGCGGCAGCGGTGGATCAACCACGGCCACCGGCACGCGGCCAAAACAAAGCCATGCCACCACCACCACGGGCGCCAGAATCGCTCCCAAGACAATTCCCAACAGAACTCGAACCATAATCTCGACAGCCTCCGCTGCAGTTCATCGTAGAGCATTTTTCAGTTTCGGGCGCGGAACACAGGCGCGAATTACGTTACAAAGGGAAGGAACAAAAGAATTGCTGGACAATGCCGGCTGGATTTGGCACTGTTTGGTTCATGCCCCGCCGGCCCGCCGAGGCGGGCGGCGGCGGCCATTCCCCACCCCCAAACAAGGAGACTCCCCCATGGCAGATCACTCGATGATGAAACTGGGCCGCAAGGCCATCAAGACCGACTCCCGAACCCTGGCGTTTGGCGACTACCTGACGCCGGCGCTTCCGCCCCCGCCCCCCGCGGCCGACTGGACCAAGGGAATCACCAACTGGGGCATGATGCTGAACGACAAGCTGGGCGACTGCACGATTGCCGGCGTGGGTCACGCCGTGCAGGTGTGGACCGCCAACGCGGGGGCCGAGGTTACCGTCCCCGACCCCACCATCCAGAGCTACTACCAGCAGTGGGACGGCTATGACCCCAGCGACCCCAGCACCGACCACGGCGGCATCGAACTGGATGTGCTGAACAACTGGAAGAAGAGCGGGTTTGCGGGCAACGCCCTGCTGGCCTTTGCCGATCCCAAGCCCGCCAACCTGGCGGAGATTCACCATTCCATCGCCCTCTTCGGCGGCGTCTACATCGGGCTGGCTCTGCCGCTCACGGCGCAGAAACAGGACGTGTGGGATGTGGCGCCCCACAACCGCGAGAATGCCAAGAAGGGCAGTTGGGGCGGCCACTGCGTCTTCGTGCCCAAGTATGACGAGCACGGCTTCACCTGCATCACCTGGGGCCAGTTGAAGACCATGACCCTGGCCTTCTGGAAGGAGTACTGCGACGAAGCCCACACGCTGCTCAGCTCGGACTGGATCACCGCCAACGGCTCCCCCGCCGGCTTCGACCACGCCCAGTTGCTGGCCGACTTGGGCAACATCAAGTAGAGCAAATAGCGGCAAATCGGCCGCAAGCGCGTCCAAAACAGTGCCGGTTCACCCACAAGGCTCCCCCCAGGTGGTTTAATACCTAATGGGGGGAGCGCTGCCTACAGCTGAGGTGTGCTTCCGTAATCCCGTGGAGGAAACCCGAAACCGATGTCTTCATTTCGCCGTCTTGCCCTTCTGCTGGCGCTGGTTCTGCCAGCTCTGTACGCCGTCCAGGCCGAAAGCCCCAGTTCGAGCAGCAACCCCGCAACGCCAGCTCCCAGCCAGGAAACCCCAAGCCAAGCCCAGGCGCAGCAGCCCGCGGCCAACCAATCGCAGCCGCAAGTCAGCGTGCAGGCCCGCATCAAGGCCCGCCGCGAACAGCGCCGCGTCGCCGCCATCCACGAAATCTACGATCACCTCTACGAGGGGTATATCGGCGCGGGCTACCTGCGCTTCATCCCCGGCGTCACGCTGCAGCGCGTGAACGAATACGACTGGAACGGCGGCTTCACCCGCTACTTCAGCGAGCGGATGGGCGTGACCCTGGATGGGCGCGGCTACTACGGCACTCCGTTCATCGAGCCTCAGCAGGGTACGCCGCCCGCGGGCAGCGTGGGCCTGACAAAGCCGGCCATCAGCCAGTATGCCGCCTTGATCGGACCCACCTACCGCTTCTACCTGCAGCCCAAGTACTCCATCTCCGGCCGGGTGATGGGCGGGTATGCCCGCGGCAACTTCACCGGCGATACGAATGGGTTTGGAACCCTCGGAGTCCTCTACCCGGACGGCTCTACCTACGCCGCCAGTGCGAGCATCTTTGGCGAGTACAACCTGACTCCGAGCGTTGGACTGAGGGTCGCCCCCGAGTATTTCCTCACCGGCTTCGGCTCGACCACGCAAAACAACCTGGGCTTTACCGCCGGGATCGTTATCCGCTTTGGCAAGCAGTGAGAGGCAGGGAACAGGGACTGGGGTAGGGAATAGGGAATAGAAGATCCCGAAGAAGAATCGCGGTTGAGAAGGCGGGCCGCCGGGCAAAACGCCCAAGAGCTATTGCCCTGCCAGGGCCGACGCATATCAAACTCCCAGTAATTTCAGCAGGTAGGGGTGGTTCCATGCGGCTTTGAGGCGTTTTCCCTTGATGCTGCGTTTGAAGGTTGTTTCCTGTTTGA
>JBEKCX010000246.1:0-4738 GCA_050014655.1 Occallatibacter sp.
GACGTTGAAGTGGGCGCGGGCACCATGGCCCCGGAGACCTTTCTGCGCGTGCTGGGGCCCAAGCCTTATCGCGTCGGCTATGCGCAGCCCTCGCGCCGCCCCGCCGACGGCCGTTACGGCGAGAATCCCAACCGGCTCTTCAAGCACACCCAGTTTCAGCTCATCCTCAAGCCGCCGCCGGTCAACGTCCAGGAGCTTTATCTCGAATCCCTTGAAGCCATGGGCATCGACCTCGCGCAGCACGACCTCAAGTTTGAGGAGGATAACTGGGAGTGGCCGGCGGGCGGCGCCTGGGGCGTCGGCTGGCAGGTGATGCTCGACGGCCTGGAGATTACCCAGTTCACTTACTTCCAGCAGTGCGGCGGCCTCGACCTGGACCCCATCTGCGCCGAGCTGACTTATGGGATGGAGCGGATTGCGGCGTTCCTTCAGGACGTGGATTCCATTTACGACATTGTGTGGGCCGTCGATCCGGATACCGGGGTCCCCAGCGACAGGTCTTCGTCGCTGGGGTGGAAGACCGGGGTCCCCAGCGACAGGTCCTCGTCGCTGGGGTGGAAGACGGGCGCGCCCGTGACTTATGGCGAAGTCAGGCTGGCCGAGGAGCTTCAGTTCTCGGTCTATAACTTCGAGCTTGCCGATGTGGGCAAGCTCTGGGAGCACTTCAACCTTTACGAGGCCGAGGCAAGGTCGCTGCTCGATCAGGCCGGCGTGCTGTTTGCGAACCAGGACGCGAGCCCGGTCGAGAAGCGCCGCTTTCCGCTGCTGGCCACTTACGAGTTGGCGCTCAAGTGCTCGCATTTATTCAATTTGCTCGACGCGCGCGGAGCCATCAGCGTAACCGAACGAGTGGGCGTAATTGGGCGCATTCGCGCGCTGGCGGTGGGCGTGGCCAAAGCGTATGCGCTGCAGCAGACAGAATGACTGGAGGGAGCAGGGGCCTTCAGGCCCCTGATTCAGGCTAGAAACAAATCGTGGGCTTTAGCCCGGGTTTTTTGATCCCCGATCTTGATCTCTGAGCAACGCAGAAAGAAACTCAAAGCAATGTCAGACTTTCTATTAGAAATTGGCCTCGAAGAGGTTCCGGCCCGCATGATTGCCGGGGCAGAGGCCGAGCTGGGCCGCCGCGTAAACGATCTGCTCGCGCGCGAGCGGCTGCTCGGGCCCGCGACCAAGGTCATGACTTACTCCACGCCGCGGCGATTGGCTGTGCTGGTTGAGGGTGTGTTGCCGGCTCAGGCCGATAGCACGGAGGAGTTGCTTGGGCCTCCGTGGAAAATCGCATATAAGGACGACGCGTTCACACCTGCCGCCGAGGCTTTCGCTAGGAAGGTTGGAGCCTCAGTTTCGGCCCTAGAAAAGGTCGCGATCAAGCATCGGGATGCCTTTAAGATCGATGGTTTTGCGGTGGGCATCCAAAAGGAAATTGAGAAGCAGCAGCCAATCCCAGGTTTCGAAAACATTACACCTGAGAAGGCAGGAATCGAGAGCGAGACGCTTGCCACTTTGGATAAGATTGTCAACGCCAAGGGAGAGTATCTAAGAGCCATAGTCAGGCGCCCGGGCCGCGCGGCGGCGGAACTGCTGGCGGCGGAGCTGCCCAAGGAAGTTCTTAGCCTTTACTGGGCCAAGAATATGTACTGGCGCGGGGGCAAGCCGGAGCGCTTCGTAAGGCCGGTGCGCTGGGTGGTGGCGCTGCTCGATTCGACCGTGGTCCCGCTGGAGATTGCGGGCATAGCCGCCGGCAACGCCAGCCGCGGCCATCGCGTGCTGCACGGCGAGGCTCCCGTGGTGCTGGCCAAGGCGGCGGATTATGCAGAATCGCTGCGCAAGGCATTCGTGGCAGCCGACGTGGCCGAGCGCAGGCAGTCGATTCGCAAGGCGCTGGATGCGGCTACGCGCGCGGTTGCCGGCGCGCGCTGGCGCGAAGATGCGGCGCTGATGGAAACCGTCGTGCACCTGACCGAGTGGCCCACCGTGGTGCTGGGCGATTTCGAGCCCGAGTACCTTGCCCTGCCGGAAGAGGTTCTGGTCACGGTGATGCGCGACCACCAGAAGTACTTCGCCGTCGAGGGAGCTGACGGCAAGCTCGCGCCGCACTTTCTGGCCGTGCTCAATACGCAAGTGGACGAGGAGGGCACGGCTATCATTCGCCACGGCAATGCGCGGGTGCTCCGCGCACGCTTCAAAGACGCGCAGTTCTTCTGGGACTTCGACCAGAAGACGCCTCTGGCCCAGCGCGTCGAGAGCCTGAAGAAGGTCACCTTCTTCCGTCCGCCGAAGGGCGAGCCATGGAGCTATTACTGGAAAACGCAGCAGAACATTGTGGTAGCGCGGCGGCTTGATGATAAAGTCTTCTTGAACGGGGGAGTTACAATGAGAGGTCTTGCGGCAATTGCCGCGGAGTACGCTAAGACTGATCTAACTACGGAGTTAGTAAAGGAGTTTACGGAACTTCAGGGCATCATCGGAGGATTATATATACGCGAACAATGGCACCAGGAAGGATACGCAGAACACGATGCCGCCATTGCCGACGCAATCTATTCCCAGTACATTCCGGCCTCGATGGAAGATGCAATTCCTGCTACCGTCGAAGGCCAGTTGTTTGGCCTCGCGGATCGCATTCAGACAATCGTGGCAATGTTTGACATTGGACAGGCGCCCACAGGATCAAAGGATCCATTTGCGCTTCGCCGTTCCGCGAATGGAATTGTAAAGATACTTGCAGAATCGCAGCTTCCACTAACGCTAAGAGATGTATTGGAGTCGTATACCGGAGAAGTGCGAATTGATCAGAATGGTATCATAACATCCCGCATGAGGGACATTGATTCTGACCAAACATTAACTGCGGTCTCAGCGTTTTTGCTCGAGCGATTGAATTTCTATTTGAAGGACTACAAGGGCTTCGCCTACGACGTGGTGAATGCTGTGCTGGCCGCCGACGCCGACGATGTGCGCGACGCCATTGCCCGAGCAGAAGCCCTGACGAGCGCGCGCGAGTCAGCGGATTTTGCCGCGATTACGGCGGCCTTCAAACGCATCAAGAACATTCTGCGCCAAGCCGAAGTGAATCACTTCAAGATCGGCTCACCGACGGATGTGAAGCTCGCGCCAGAGGCGCAGATACTCTCCGCTGCGGCTGCCGCCCTTTCGCCTGAGGTGGCAAAGCTGCGCCAGGAGCGGGCCTATGGTGAGGCGCTGGCCTTGATCGCCACGCTGCGGCCGGTGGTGGACGCCTTCTTCGACAAGGTGATGGTGCTCGATCCCGACCCGGCGGTGCGCGGCGCGCACCTGGGCCTGATCGAGGGGGTACTGCGCGGCTTCTCCGGCGTCGCGGACTTCAGTGAGATCGTCACGGGTTGAGGCTCGGGATGTGCCGCAGGCGAAAGAACACGGGATTCACTCAAAGAAGGTCCAGAAACTCATCGACTGTGAGGCCTGAGACCCGAATCAGCGCGCGCAGCGTGCCGGGGGCAAGCTCAGAATGCAACGGAACCGTGAGATTTGCCCGGACGCCCGCTTTGGTCAGGATCAAGTGGCTTCCGGCTTGTCCACGGGCCAGCCACCCAGCCTTTTCAAAGGCCTTCGCCGCGTCTCTGCCTGAGATGTTGCTGAGCTTTCCCAAAAGCTTTCCCCTGCGCTCATTCTCTACTTGTTTGGGTCCAAACAGCCGAAAGAGCTTAGATTTATTTCATTGGGAAAACCTAATCTGAACACAAATGCCAGACAAACCCAATTTGGGAATTGAATCGCAGAAGGCCTCTGAGCATCAAGAGCGGAAGACGAAGCCTTAGCCACAGCCTCGCTTCTAATGTTTGCGATGCAGGAAAGCGTCAAACCGCTACGAGCACGGGCATCTGCCCTGCCGGAAGCGAATCCGCGGCCTTCTGGTCTTCAGCCCAAAGCCAGCCTGCGATGGCTTCCCGGATATTGACAAGCGCTTCCTTTTCGTCCTTGCCCTGGCTCACGCAGCCCGGCAGCGCGGGGCATTCGGCCACAATCCAACCATCTTCTTCGGGATGCAGGACCACATGGAACATCATGGCAACGCTCCTTCGCAATCCGGATTGCCCAGCTTGGACGCCGCCGGCTTGCGCGCCAGACCATTGTACGAGGGCAGGACGCCCAATACCAGCCTACCACCAGCGAGCATTTAGACTGTAGAGGTTATGAGCACATTGAAAGCCGTTCGCGGCACGCGCGACCTGTTGCCGCCGGAAACGGCCCTCTGGAACAGCATCGAGGCCACCGCACGCGCCGTCTTTGCCCGCTACAACTTCGGCGAGATTCGCACCCCCGTCTTTGAAGACACCGCTCTCTTTGCCCGCGGCGTGGGCGAGGAGACCGACATCGTCTCCAAGGAGATGTATACCTGGGAGGACGGCAAACGGCCCCGCCCAAAACTTCTGAGAGACGCCTGGATTAGACAAAACAAAGATCGGATCGCCCAGACCGCTCCGGCAACAGGGTTTGGCCACGTCTCATTCCTGGAAAACGAGTTGATTGCGGACCAAGGAGAATGGAAGTATTTCGAATTTCGGGCGGACCCGCCTCTCCGCACCAATTCAGCACTACATCGCCGGGTCAGAATTGCGAAAGATCGCGGTCTTCCCTGTGTGGTAGTTGTTTCAAAAGACAATCTTTCCAGAATTGATAGAGATGATTTCCGTGAAGCTGGGGTCGCACTAGAATCCGTCACCGGAGAATTTGTGACGTCTGCGCAATCTTTGAC
>JBEKCX010000247.1:0-8201 GCA_050014655.1 Occallatibacter sp.
TGAACCTGCTCAAACAGGAAACAACCTTCAAACGCAGCATCAAGGGAAAACGCCTCAAAGCCGCATGGAACCACCCCTACCTGCTGAAATTACTGGGAGTTTGATATGCGTCGGCCCTGGGCGCGCTTCCGTGGGAAGCCCTATTCCGGGTTCCCTGACCCTCGCCATCCGCCGCGGCGGAAGCCTTCGGCCTGATCCCTGATCTCTGATCCCTTCGTCCGCAGCTCCTCCATCACGCTCTGGATCAGCGCCTTGGCTCCCTCCAGGCCGCCCATGACCGCCTGCAAATCCAGCGCCGGCTTGGCCGGGTTGCGGCTGGAGGCGCAGTAAACCCCGTGCTGGCCCACCAGAATCAGCGAGTCGGTCAGCAGGTCAAGCGCCACCGCCAGCCTGCCCCGCTCCACGCCCATCATGAACTCGTGCCGCTCCAGCTCCGCCCGCTTCTCATCGAATACGCTCATAAACACAGCCTACCGGAAAAGCGGCGCGCCGGTCAGTTCCCGGCGGACAGCCGAGCGAAGAACCCGCCTCATACATCCGGGCTGCGACAATGCTACGAAGGCGCGGGCGCCGCGCGGCTTGAGCGCAGCGGTCTGCAATGCGAGCCCTTCCGGCGGGGAATTGATTCACTGTATCAAGCGCGGCAAATGCACTGAATGCCCGGCGGGCGGAGTGAGATTCTGCCGGATCGTTTCTGGGAACGGTCCGAGGTTCGGCTCAGTCGCAGACGATTGCGGCATCAGGAAAAGCTGCTGCCAGGTCTTGGGAAGCCAAGCCGGCGTCCAGCAGTGAGCCCGAGCCGTCCGCGTCGCGCGACGCGAAGAAGAGCTCCACCTGGGCCAGTACCTCAGGGCCGGTGCGAGCATGGTAGATGGCCGCCCGCAGCCTGGCGCCGCCCGGCACGCCGTGGGTGAACCAGGTGGCGAACTGCTTCATCTTGCCGGCGGTGTCGCCCAGTTGAGCGGTCTTGGGCAGATCCCTCGTCGCTTCGGCCTCATCCAAGAGCATTTGAAAGTAGGCGCGGATCATCCGGTAGCGGTCTTCCACCGTGGGCCGCTCGTAGCCGCCGGTCGCGGTGTACTGGGCAATCTGCCGGAAGATCCAGGGGTTGGCCGGCGCGGCCCGGCCGATCATCACGGCGTCGCAGCCGGTGAGCGCGACCATGGCGGCCGCGTCCTCCGGGGTGCGAATGTCGCCGTTGCCGATCACCGGAATCCTCACCGCCTGCTTCACCTGGGCGATCCACTCCCATTGTGCCTGGCCGCTGTAGCCCTGCTCGCGGGTGCGGGCGTGGACGGCCACGGCGTTCAGCCCCTCGGCCTCGGCCATCCGCGCCAGCTCCACGCACACGATTTGACCCTCGTTCCAGCCCACGCGAAACTTGACGGTGAAGGGAATCGCAACCGCCTTGCGCACGGAGCGAAAGATCTCGCCGATGCGGGGCAGGTCGCGCAGCAGGCCCGAGCCGCCGTTCGACCCCACCACCCGCTTGGCCGGGCAGCCCAGGTTCAGGTCCACCGTGTCGAAGCCCGTATCTTCGACGATGCGCGCCGCTTCGGCCAGGGTCGTGGGATTCGCGCCGAACAGTTGCGCGCCGATGGGATGCTCGTCGTCGTAGAAGGTCAGATAGCGGCGGCGCTTGGTCTCGCGCATCCGGGCAAGCCCGTCGGCGGAGGTGAACTCGGTCATCAGCAGCCCGCAGCCGGACTGCGCGTTGGTGACGGGGGCGTCGATGGACAAATCAGGGGCTAAAGCCCCGGCTTCGTTTTGCGGCGTCTTCGGCACGACTGAAGTCGTGCCCTGACACTGTTCGGATTGGGAATCGAAATTATTTGCTGCGCTTCCCGTCGTGAACAAGCTGGCGTGGCGAATGAACCGCCGGAAGACGGTATCCGTGACCCCGGCCATGGGTGCCAGCACGGTGGCAGGCCTCGCCACAACCGTTCCCAGGCGCACCTCTGCCGGTACCCGCGCCACGGCTGGCATCTGGTGCTCTCTGGGATTGTCCCAGTCCTTCTTCACGGTAAAGCCCTTGCCAGCCATGGGGCCCTTCTAGCTGTTAGCTCTTAGCTTCCAGCTCTTGTCGGTCTGGGCGGGTCTGCCGAAAGGCCGAAGCGGCGAATACCGGCACGATCGGCTAAGAGCCGGGGGCTGGAAGCTGAAACCGATCTGAAGCCTCCGAACGAAGTTGGGCCTCCGCCGAAGCGGAGGCCCACTGGTGCCGATCGCCTCGCCGCGCCGGTTACTTGGCCGCTGCAGCTACCGCCTTCGCCTCATCGGACTTGGCGTACTTGCGGCGGAAGCGCTCAACCCGGCCAGCCGTATCCACCAGGCGCTGCTTGCCGGTGAAGAACGGATGGCAGTTGGAGCAAATCTCCAGGTGAATGTCGCCCTTGTGGGTCGACCGGGTCTCAAAGTTGTTCCCGCAGGCGCACAGAACCCGCACCACGGCGTACTTGGGATGAATGCTTGTTTCCTTCCCCTTATCGTCCTTCTTTACCTTGGGCATCTCGTCAGACAGACCTTTCCTGCAATGCCTCTATTGTAGGGGGATTGGGGCGGTTTAGCAATTGCGGGAGGCTTACCGCGCCAGCGCCTTGGCGATCCCCGCCTCAACCAGGGGCGTCATGATGGCGTAGCCGGCGGGCAGCGGATGCACGCCGTCGTTGCTGAGGGCCGCCGACAGGCCGCCGCACTCGTCCTTCATCGCGGAGTGGAAGTCCACATAGACGTAGCCCTTGCGGGCGGCGTAGTCCTTGATCCAGGCATTCAGCGCCACCACCTTGCCCGCGGGCGCCATTCCCGGCATCCAGAAGAAATCGACCGCCGGCAGCACCGAGCACAGTACCACGCGAATGTGGTTGGCCGCGGCCAGATCGGCCATGGAGGCCAGGTTGTCCTCGGTCTGCTCAAGGGTCATGGGGCCGGTGTTGCCGGCAATGTCGTTGACGCCGGCCAGAATCACCACCACCTTGGGCTTGAGCGCGATTACGTCCTGGCGAAAGCGCACCAGCATCTGGGGCGTGGTTTGACCGCTCATGCCGCGGTTGATGTAAGGCTTGCCGCGGAAGTATCCCCCCGCGCCCTGGAAGCGCCAGGCCTCGGTGATCGAGTCGCCCATGAACACAACGCGATTTTCGCCCTTGGCGGGCGGACCCAATGCCAAATCGGCCTCCTTGTAATTGACTAACCCGCCAAAGTCCACCAGCAACTGCGCGTCGTGCTGCTTCCAGTAGTCGTTCGCGGGATGCGCGGGCGCGGCCTGGGTGGCGGCCTGTGCCGCGGGCGGCGCCATGGTCTCCGGCAGGCTGCCGGGCTCCTGCGCCGGGAGCGCGGATGAGGTGAGCAGAGCGGCCAGGGCCGCGGCGGTGAACAATGCGGCGCGCAGAGAGATTCGATTCACGGGAGCGTCTCCATGCATTTCGCGGACAACCCCACAGTGGGTGCGAACGGGCGGAGTGAAAGGCCCAGGCCGCCCGCATCTTCAATTGTAGGAAACCGCACCGCAAACCGGCCAAGGCTTTTCCACATTGCGTCACCGGACCTGCACCGGCGCGTTCCCGCCCCGACTGCGCTAGGCTTGAATCGAGATGAGCGTCTGCGCGATTTGCGATGGAGTCGGTCTGGTGCGGGTGGTCAACAGCGAGGGCCTTTGGGTTTCCCGCGCCTGCGAGTGCCAGGAGATGGTGCGCGAGGAACGCCGCCTGGCCGCCGCGCACATTCCCGAGCGCTACCGGCATTACACCCTGGACGGCTATGAGACCGCCTTCCGCGGCGCCGACCCCTCGCTGGGCCGCGCCCACCTTACCGCGCGGCGGTTTGTCGAGGCTTACCCCGTGGATACCGCCGGCAAGGGGCTGCTGTTTACCGGCTCCATCGGCGTGGGCAAGACCCATCTGGCCGTGGGCGTGCTGCGCCGGCTGGTGCAGGAGCGCGGCGTCAAAGGCCTCTTCTGCGACTATCGCGAGCTACTCAAGAGCATCCAGAACAGCTACAATCCGCAGGTGCAGACCACCGAACTTGAACTGCTGCAGCCGGTTTTTGCCGCCGAGGTGCTGGTGCTTGACGACCTGGGCGCGCAAAAGCCGAACGAATGGGTCTGGGACACGGTGGCGCTGATCCTGAATACCCGTTACAACGACAAGCAGACCACCATTGTGACCACCAACTACCCCGACCTGCCCGCTGGCGCCGGCTTCAAAGTTGATAAGGAAGGCGCCAAGCCGGCCAGGAGCGAAGATACCCTCGGCGACCGCATCGGCGACCGCATGAGGTCGCGGCTGGCGGAGATGTGCGTGCGCGTGGAGATGAGCGGCGAAGACTTCCGCCAGACGGTCAAGAAGGCGCGCTTCGGGTGAGCGAGGCTAGCCGGGAGCCGCGCTGCATCGTTTCGATACAGTCGGGGCGTCCCGCCAATAGGTCAGCTTGCCAAGGCTTCCACCACGGCTTCGGAACGGCGGGCGATCACGGTGGGAAGAAGGTGTGCGGCGCGCGCATCCAAGTCGGGCGGAGGTGGGAATTCACGCGCTGGCACAAGCCGCGCTTCGCAATGGGCGATTGCAGCTTTCTCCCACGTTGCTTCGACCGGTTCGTCTGCTACGTTGTTGCGCTTCATTGCCTGATCCTCCGTACCTTTGCAGCCGTTTTAATCGTTGCCGAAAATGCTGCTTTCAGTGGGAGAACTCGATCCTGAGTTGCTCGATGGGCTCAACGGGCAGAACGGTAACCGAGCTCCCGCTTCATGCGGTCGACGAATAGGTCTCTGCGTTCTTCCCTCGACATCATCTTGAGTTCAGTCCAGTCGTCCCGACCCCACCATCGGGCAAGCTTCTCAAGGTCCTCCTGGGCACTCAGTGCTCGATCTAGCCAGCTATTGGCTAAGAAGTAGAATATCTCGATCTTGTTGCCAGACTTCTTGAATGTGGCAAGCTTTCTAACCGTCTCCCACTCGCATTCGAACGTTCGCTGGTCGAGGAGACAGAATGTCGCCTCCGTGTCCTTGATCTGGCTGACCGCTAGTATCCGGTCGACCTTCTTGTTAAAGTTCCCGTGATAGACATGGACGTCTCGATTTACTTTTTCCCCCCTCGAGTCCAGTTTAGGCTGCACCGCCTTCAACTTCCTGAGGAACTCCGCTTGTGATCGGCTATCATCGCACAGGTGGAAGTGACGAAGCCACCGCGGCTCGCTCTCCAGAACCAGTTTTGCGGCCCAACAATCCGATTCGCATTCTTCTTGAGGCCCCGCGAAGCCGTCAATATAAGTTCCGTGACGTGTGATGAAGACGAAATAACGGAGATACCGCATTATGAATTGAGCTTTATTCTCCGTCCACACCGGATGGGTTAGGGGCTTGACGGCCGGCTCGGCTGGTAACTCGCAGCGGGAAGGCATTTCCGTTGCGTCAAAGAGCAGAGGGTGGGTCTCCGCTTCCGGCATCGTTTCGCTCATCCGGTGCTCCTTACTGGGCCATTCTAGCCAGCGCCTGTAGGGGCACTGTAACCCTTATTTGCGAGGGCCAGCGCGCTTTGGCTCTGTTCTTCCAGAATAATGCGCCTGCGACTCGTACCGTCCTATCTGGGAAACGCGACACCTCAAATTTAGGCATCTCGTCATAGGTTCTGCCATGAAACATTCTTCCTGCCGTGGACTTATGCACGCCGCCCCATTGCTTGAAGAAGAATGCCACTTTTTCTCGACGACAAAGCTTCAGAAGTCTCTCAACCCAACTGCGGTCCATTGGGCGCGCTCCATAGCCACTTTCGCCTCCGACTATCGCCCAATCTATTCCGGAGATATCGAATTCCCCAATATCCTCTAGTAGTGGCTCAATGGATAGGAACCGCAATGCAGCCGGTGCCGTTTGCAAATGCTTGACCCGTGGAAGTCCATAACTTTTGTCTTCTACGCTCACTCCCCACCAAATGTTGCGATACTGGGAGGCAAAGCGAAGTCTCGTAGAAAGCATATCCCTCAGCCGCTCCGACCGTTTCGTGAGCACCTGATAGGTATGCCAGTTCGCCTCGACCATCACACGGACAACATCTTCGATGTAGTCGTCAGGGACGTCCGGCTGGAACAGGTCGCTCATGCTGTTGACGAAAACAGTTCGTGGTGAAGACCACTGGAATGGTTCCGCGAGCTTTTCTGGCACGAGGCGGAGATCAAAGCCTTGTTCGTACGGATGACCAGGTACGCCTCTAAACCGCTCGGCGAACGTCTCCGCATAGCAATGTTTGCATCCTGGGCTGATCTTGGTGCAGCCCCTGAGTGGGTTCCAGGTAGTATCAGTCCACTCTATTTTGGAGTGTTCGCTCACGGTGCGCTCTTGGCTTCGGAAATGTGCAGATCACCTGCAATACTACCCCACACGTGGCACTATACATCTACAAGAAGGCGAATGCAAGGCGAAGAATGCGAATTGCTTATAAGCCCACCGCCGCGGGCAGAATCTCTTCCACATCGACCCACTGGGTGGGGTAGTTGCCGGTGTAGCAGGCGGTGCAGTAGCCGGTGCGCTCCTCGGTTTGGCAGGCTTCGAGCAGGCCTTCGAGAGATAAGTAGGCCAGCGAGTCGGCTTCAATGAACTGGCGGATCTCCTCGATGGATTTGTTGGCGGCGATCAAGTCGCGCTTGATGGGAGTATCCACGCCGTAAAAGCAGGGGGAGATGGTCGGCGGGCAACTGATGCGGAGATGGACTTCGCTTGCGCCCGCGCCGCGGACCATGCGGACGATCTTGCGGCAGGTCGTTCCGCGGATGATGGAGTCGTCGATGAGGACGACGCGCTTGCCTTCGAGCAGGTTGCGGACGGGGTTGAGCTTGAGTCGGACGCCGAATACGCGCACGCGCTGCTCAGGCTCGATGAAGGTGCGGCCGACGTAGTGGTTGCGGATGAGGCCCATGCGGAAGGGCAGGCGCGCCTCCTCCGCGTATCCCATGGCCGCGGTAACTCCGGAGTCGGGCACGGGGACGACGAGGTCGGCGGGGACGGCGGATTCGCGAGCCAGCCGGCGGCCCATCCGGTCGCGGCTCTCCTGCACCCAGCGGCCGAAGATGCGCGAGTCGGGGCGGGCGAAGTAGACGTGCTCGAAGATGCAACTGGACTGCGGAATGCCGGTCGAATACTGGCGGCTGGTGACGCCGTCGTCGGTGACCATGACCAGCTCGCCGGGGAGAACGTCGCGAATGTACTCGGCGCGCAGCAGGTCGAAGGCGCAGGTCTCGCTGGCGAAGACGATGGTATCGGGGCCGTCGGGGTTGGCCATGCGGCCCATGGAGAGCGGACGGAAGCCGCGCGGATCGCGAGCGGCAAAGATGCGGTCGCGGGTCATCATGACGATGGAGAAAGCGCCCTCGACCTGGCGGAGCGAATCGGCGATGGCGTCAACCAGGGTGGAAGCGCGGGAGTGGGCGATGAGCTGGACGATGATCTCGGAGTCGGAGGTGGTCTGGAAGTAGGCGCCATCGCGCTCGAGGCGGGCGCGGACGTTGCCGAGGTTGACGAGGTTGCCGTTGTGGGCGATGGCGATGAGGCCCTTGGTGGAGTCGACGCGGATGGGCTGGGCGTTGAGCAGGGCCGAGTCGCCGGTGGTGGAGTAGCGGGTGTGGCCGATGGCCATCTGGCCGGGCAGCTTGGCCAGCACGTCGTCGGTAAAAATCTCCGAGACCAGGCCCATGCCCTTGATGTTCGCCAGGTGCTGGCCGTCGGCGGTGGCGATGCCGGCCGACTCCTGGCCGCGATGCTGAAGGGCGTAGAGGCCGAGATAAGCCTGGCGGGCGGCGTCGGGATGGCCGTGGATGGCGACTACGCCGCATTCTTCGCGAAGCTTTTCAGAGACAGGGAACAGCCACCCCATCGAGCAAAGATCGATCGCTGGGGACCCCGGCAAGGAACAGGGATCAGGGATCAGGGACGAGACTGCCGAGCCAGCATGAAACAGATGGGATTCGCCGGCGATCTCGTCGATGCCCTGGTAGAGCCGCCGGATCATGCGGTTACCTCGCCATGGAGAGTGGCTTCGAGAGCCGAGGCCCAGGGCTTGCGGAGATCGGCCAGCGGAGCCGAGACGAAAGGTTCGCCGTCGACGGAAATCTCAAGGCGGTGACCGCCGGTGGCTCCGATGCGGGCAGCGAGGAAGTTGTATTTGCCGGCCAGCTTTTCGATTGCGGAGACGTTCGATGGGTGAGTGGTGACGAGT
>JBEKCX010000248.1:0-4702 GCA_050014655.1 Occallatibacter sp.
TCAACCTTCAGCTGGCCCCTCTGGGGGCGTAGTGTGCCCGCCGCAGGCCACGGGCGGCCTCCGACGGGTTATATGAACTGCCCAACATACGAAAAACGCCCCGATCTCATGCCCTCGCGGAACAATACCAGCGACAGGCTCTTGTAACTCGACGTTTTTCAGAGGCCCCATAAAGTGTTTCCTTCACGCTGGTTAGTGAACACACGCTCCGTCCTCATCGGAGAACGCACCGCGCGTGCAAAGGAAACAGAGTCCCGGCGCGATAGGCAAATCGCAAGTTACTCGCCAGGCTGCTTGTTATGCGGCTGGACGCCGCGCGCGATGAAGCCCAGGCCTCCAACCAGCAGCACGAGAATCACGATCGTGTTGAAAAGGCTCGTCGGCTGGAAGAAGATATGCAAGTTGGCCAGGATGCCCGCAAAGATGAACAGCGCGCCGGCAATGGTAAGAATCCATCCCAGGATGCTACGCCCCCGCCAGAAAAGCAGGCCAATGCCGAATAACATCGGCAAGAGAGTGATGCCAAAGGAGTTTCCTCCCCAGAAGCTCCAGTAGGAACCCACCACTGTAACCTGGTTGATCAGCAGGTATCCGCCAATACAGGTCATGATGAAGCCCAGGACAAAATGACCGAGGCCGCCAGGCGTTCCGCCCGCGTCGCTGAAAGAACGGTTTTCCATGGCCCGAAGTATACCAGAAGACGCCAGCAAGCCGGACCTTCTTCGCTCCTGCGCGCAACGCGATCCGTGTAACAACCACACCGTCGCTAAAGGAACAGGAGCCCCAATCACTCGGATAGAAAGGCCGTCTTTCCGCCGTTTGCAGGCTTCTTCCCGCACCGGCCCGGCAGCCGGCGAGTTGGCCTAGCTTCCCGCCGGTCTGGGATTTGCCGGGTCGAACTTGGCCACGCGAATCTTCTTGGCAAGACCGAGTTTCGAAAGCAGCCAGATGCCCCAGTAGTTGGGGTCGATCTCGTACCAGGCGAGGCCGTGGCGGGCGCTGACGGGGTGAGCGTGATGGTTGTTGTGCCAGCCCTCGCCGCCGCTCAGCAGGGCGACCCACCAGTTGTTGCGCGAGTCGTCGCGGGTTTCAAAGCGGCGGCTGCCCCACATGTGGGTTGCGGAGTTCACCAGCCAAGTTGCATGCAGGCCGAGAGTGACGCGCAGGAAAGCTCCCCAGAGCAGCATGCCGACGGCGTTCGCCGGCCCGCCGGTGAGCCATCCGCCGCCAAACAGCAGCGCGCCGCTCGCCACCAGGGGAATCCAATGATACTTGCTCAGCCAGACGTAGAAGCGGTCCCGCTCCAGGTCTGGAACGTAGCGTGAGAGCGCCTCAGTCTGCGCGTGCAGCGCGCTGCCGCATAGGAGCCAACCCGTGTGCGCCCAAAACCCGCCCTCGCGGGGCGTATGCGGGTCGCCCCGCCGGTCGCTGAGCTGGTGATGCACGCGATGGGTGGCGACCCAGAAGATCGGCCCGCCCTCAAGAGAAAGCGTGGCGCAGACTGCCATCCCGTATTCCAACCACTTGGGAACCTGGTAGCCGCGATGAGTGAGCAGCCGGTGATAGCACATGCCGATGCCGACATTGATGGCCAGGACGTAGAGCGCCGCCATCGCCGCCAGCCGCTGCCAGTTGAAGAAGAACAGCGCCGCCAGCGCGCCCATATGAAAGGCGACGATTACCGTCAGCGTCAGCCAGTTGATGCCCGCGCCCACCGATGCGGCGCGTCCCATGCGAATCTCGTGGCGCGCGGGGACCGCATGGATTGCCGCGGAGGCGGGAAAGCAGGGAGGTGCCGGAACCGACAGGCTTGGAGCTGCGGCTGCGAATTCAGAAGAGAGCGGAGTAAGGACTGAAGCCATTCGGGGGAAGTTCCTCAGAGAGTGGCAGCGCGCCCACTCTGCCTACCGCCATTGTAACCGGACCGCTGGGGCAGCGAGCATTTGAAGCGATGCCTTGTCAGTGATGATGCGCTCCGATTGCAGGACTGTATGAGCAATTCTGCTCACGACGGGAAGAATTGCCGCGCGGCCGCCGGCATGCGAAGGCATTGGCCAGCATAACTTAGATCATCCCGCAAGCTTTGAAGCCGGTTCAATCGGCAGCTAGCGTACTGACAAACAGGGCCGTTTCAGTCCCATTCACGACTACCGCAGTCACTCGCACCGGATCGCCCGTTGCGGGTCGAAAATCGGATCCTCCGACGGCCCCCAAGTCAGTGTCCACCACCGTACCTGCGGCGATCTCGAAAGACTCTTCCTGCCCGGGCTGGGTTGTTATCGTCAGCGAGCGCTCCTTCTTGTTGAAACCGACGACTTTCCCGGCGCTCCTGGTAAACGGTCCCGGCCCGAGGCTTCGCAATGCAACGATGGTGCGCAAGTCGCCGACGCCGAAGTAGTAGACGATCACGCGTTCGCCGGTCTTCTTGAATGAATCGGCGGCGGCTACATCGGTGCGGCTACTCTTGTCGAAGGCTATCTTGTAATGGGAATGCAACATATCTTTGAACTGGCTTTCGGCGCCGTCGTCGGTCTTAACCCCGATCGTCTTTGCGGTCAAGTTTATAGAAGTTATAGTCCCGACGAGCGCATGAACCACCTCTTGCGCCGTCGCTGCAAAAGAAGCCGGCAAAAAAAACCCCGCGAAGATGCAAACCCTCAAAATCCCTCTCGACATAAATGCCTTCCTGAGTCCGTCAGAACCACTGGGGGTGAATGGTCCGAAAGAGGGACTCTGCGTGGATGCGCACATTGTAGTGCAGTTGAAGAAAGCTTGCAATACAACTCTTGTCTCCGCTTCAAATTCCTAGCCCTCTTCCGCTTCGCGCAGCTTGGCGATGACGGTGAAGTCTTCGAGGGTGGTGATGTCCCCCTTGATCTCGCCGTGGGTGGCCAGTTCGCGGAGCAGGCGGCGCATGATCTTGCCCGAGCGGGTCTTGGGCAGGGCCTCGGTAAAGCGAATATCGTCGGGGCGGGCGAGCGAGCCGATCTCCTTCGCGACCCACTTGCGCAACTCGCCCTTCAACTCCTCGCTGGGCTGGTGGCCGCTCTCGAGCGAGACGAAGGCCGAGATGGCCTGGCCCTTGAGCTCGTCGGGACGGCCCACCACGGCGGCCTCGGCCACCTTGGGATGGGCCACCAGCGCCGACTCCACCTCCATGGTTCCCAGGCGGTGGCCGCTCACGTTGATCACGTCGTCGACGCGGCCCATCAGCCAGAAGTAGCCGTCGGCGTCCTGGCGGGCGCCGTCGCCGGTAAAGTAGCTGCCGGGCACGTCGCTCCAGTAGGTCTTGCGGTAGCGGTCGGGATCGCCATAGACGGTGCGGGCCATGGAGGGCCAGGGCTTGCGGATGACGAGCAGGCCGCCGTGGCCGGGGGGAACCGGCTCGCCCTGCTTGTTGACCACCTCCGGCTGAATGCCGAAGAAGGGGCGCGTGGCCGAGCCCGGCTTGGCGGGCACAGCGCCGGGAATGGGGGCAATCATGATGGCGCCGGTCTCCGTCTGCCACCAGGTATCGACAATGGGGCAGCGGTTGCGGCCGATCTTCTCGCGATACCACATCCAGGCTTCGGGGTTGATGGGCTCGCCGACGGTGCCGAGTAGGCGCAGCGAGTCGAGCTTGTGCTTCTCGACGTGCTGGTCGCCCCACTTGATAAAGGCGCGGATGGCGGTGGGCGCGGTGTAGAAGACGGTCACCCGGTGATCGTCCACAATCTTCCAGAAGCGGGAGAAATCGGGCCAGTTGGGCGCGCCTTCATACATGAGCACGGTGGCGCCGTTCTGAAGCGGGCCGTAGACCACGTAGGAGTGGCCGGTGACCCAGCCGATGTCGGCCGTGCACCAGTAGATGTCGTCGTCGCGCAGGTCGAAGACATACTTCGCGGTGAGGTAGGTCTGCACCGCGTAGCCGCCAGTGGTGTGAACCAGGCCCTTGGGCTTGCCGGTGGTGCCGGAGGTGTAGAGGATGTAGAGCGGATCTTCGGAGTCCAGCTCCTCGGCGGGGCAGTCGGGCGCGGCGGCGGCCATCAGATCGTGCCACCAGTGGTCGCGGCCCTCGACCATCGCGATTGGCGAGCCGGTGCGGCGGTAGACCACCACGTGCTTGACGGAGTGGCAGGCGTTCATGGCCTCGTCCACGGTTCGCTTGAGCTTGATCTCGTTGCCGCGGCGGTAGCTGGAGTCCTGGGTCAGGATGGCCACGCATTGCGAGTCGTTGACGCGGTCGGCGATGGCGTTGGCCGCGAATCCGCCGAAGATGACGGAGTGGACGGCCCCGATGCGCGCGCAGGCCAGCAGAGCTATGGCCAGCTCCGGAGTCATGCCCATATAGACGGCGACGCGGTCGCCCTTCTTGATTCCCAGGCTCTTGAGGGCGTTGGCGAACCTCTGCACCTCAATGTGGAGTTGGGCGTAGGTGAGGCGGCGAATCTCGCCCGGCTCGCCCTCCCAGATGAGCGCCGTCTTGTCGCGACGGACTCCGAGCGCATGGCGATCGACGCAGTTATAGCTCAGATTCAGCTTGCCGCCCACAAACCACCGCGCCCAGGGCAGATCCCACTCCAGCACCTTGTCCCAGGGCTTGAACCAGTGCAGATCGCGAGCCACGCCGGCCCAGAAGCTTTCCGGATCGGCGATGGACTGCTTGTAGAGCGCCTCGTACTCTTCGAGGCTCTTGATGTGAGCCTTGGCGCTGAACTCGGCC
>JBEKCX010000249.1:0-4687 GCA_050014655.1 Occallatibacter sp.
CGCGCCCGCTAGCGCAACAGTCTCATTGCCTGTCCCCGGAGCGGCCGGCGGCGGCAAAGCCGCCCTCAAGGGAGCGGCAGCTTTGGCCATGGGTGCATTGGCTGCGCCTAAGACAATCTTGCGATCGGAGGGAAGACTGCCGGGAGGGAGCGAAGTTTGCGCCTGCGTTTCTGATAGAACCTCCATGCCCGCAACTCCGAAGGCCGCTGTCGAAGCGGTCTTTTTGGCCTCAGTCGCCTTGTCGTTGGTCTTGAGCATGTTGTCCGAATTGAGCGCTTCGCGCTCCATAGCCGAAGGCGGGGCCGAGACAGCCAGATTCTGCCCCATGAACGCGTTCGCTTCCATCGATTGCTGCCTCTGGGCTGAGGCGGCGCTCCGCGGAGTCGCGGCGGTTGCTCTTTCCTGGGAGTTCTGGCCGCTCGGACTGATTGGCTGGAGATTCGCGGAGCTCGATTCCCTAGATCCAGACGGGCCAGCCGGAGCGGCAGCGCGTGGGGCAGGCCGGGAGGAGGCCACTTGGGCCGGTGCGCCCGAGATCGTTGCGGCGCGATAGACGTAGACCGTAAAGAGAATCGTCGCGCTCAGCGCCACGGCGGTGGACCAAACCAGATTCCAGCCGGAGAACCAGCGGCCTCTGGCCGGCTCACGCGACGGCCTGGCAGCCTCGTCAACCGGAGGCAGCGAAAGCGCGACCACGGCGCGGCACTCCGGGCAGACGGACAAATGAGCCAGCGTCCGCTCCCGCTCGCCGGCGGGCAGTGCATGCTCCACGAAGGCGCAGAGCTCGTCCGCGTCAGGATGGAGTCCGGATTGGAGAACTTCGCTCATAGGGATTCCGATGCCGCCGCTGCCCCGGCCGCCTGATCAGAGAACGGCCCGGTCTGCGAACTTTGCAGCAGCGCGCGCAGGTTTATTTCAATGTCGCGGGGATCGGCGCCGAGCGCCTCTTCGGCGGCTCGCTTGCTCAGGCCGCCGGACTGCAGGTTGCCAAGAAGCCGTTTGCGAAGATCGGCCAGCAGCCGCTTCAGCCTTCTGCTGATGGTGGCCTCGTGAACGCCAAGGATGCGGGCGATCTGAAGCAGCGTCTGCCGATCGAGAAAGTAAGCGGAGAGCAGGTAGCGATCTTCTGCGGAGAGGCTCCTGAAGGTCCGGCGAAGAGCCTCCGTCAGACGATCCGTCGCCTCGCAGGCCTCAGCAGGCGCGGGGGCGGGAGCATCGAAGTCCTCCAGCGCGGTTTCGCGGTGCGTGCGGCGATGGTGATCGACGCTCCGCTGTGCGAGTGTGGCGCGCAGCCAGCCCATAAGCGACCCGCGGCCGGTGTAGGAGGCCAGCGGCGAAGCGCGCTGGCCGTCGCGTGTGCGCAAGCCGAACAACTCGGCGTAGACCGAGTCGGCCAGCTCCTGGCCCAATGTCGCGGAACCCGTAATAGCGACGGCGGCACGAGTCAGCGAAGCGCGATAGAGGCGCAGGAATCGCTCCCATGCAACCTCCCGCCCAAGGGCGCAGGCATGAGCCAGCGCCAGATCGGGGAGATGCAGAGTGCGCAGGAAGGCGGCTCTTTGGTTGTCGTTGGGATGAGTACCCAGGGCAAGGCCGCAGTTGAGCTTCTCGCCCACTGAGGCGAGGATGGGACCGAAGTCCTCCAGCGCAAGGCCGCATGACTCCGCTTCGGCTGTCCGCCAAAGTTCCTGGAGGAGCTTCGGCGGCAGGGCGAGGAATTGCCGCGCCGGATTGACGTCCGCCGTCAATGTCTGGCCGCTGGCCATGGACAGGACAATATCAGCCGGCTTGGAGGAGGCCGTATCCACGACACTGAGGATACTGCATCCGCGCCGCCGGGCGACTGAGGAGCGGATCAAACGCAAACGGGGAGCCGGTCTTCCCGGTTGGCGCTTGCGCGCCGCCATCTGACAGGTAGATTTTGGAACGGGCGATCTTCCCGGCCGGCAACAAGCCGGCGGGCAGAACGCGAATGGGCCGAATTTCTTTATACAGAGCCAAATCCGGAGCACGCATTGTCAGGACGACGCCAATGCTAGACGACAAACCGCGGGGACACCACCGGGGCTGACATTTCCAAGGGCCGCCCTGAACAAAGCGCGTGACGCTGGAACGGCTGGTTAACGAGTAATTGCGGCCGCCTGACGTTTCGCTGTGAGCGATTCGAAGATCGCGAGCAGCTCCGCCGCGACGTCGCTCCAGCTTCGGCTGCTGCGCGCGGAAACGGCTGCGGCATCCCAGGTCCTGTCGAGTACCGACGCGAGGGCGTGAGCCAGCGCGGCCGGATCGCGAGGGGGCACGAGGCATCCGTCCTCGTCATTCATGATCTCGGGAATGCCGCCTACATTTGTAGCTACGACAGGACGCCCGCATGCAAGCGCCTCCAGCACGACATTGGGGCAGCCTTCCATGTAACTTGGCAGGGTGACCAGATCGGCCGCCGCCATCCAGACGGCGACATCGTCGAATGCACACTCATGCAGAGCGTGGATGTAGTTGACAGCACTGTTGGCATGAATGGCGTTCTCGATAATCGGCCTGTCCGGTCCCTCGCCGACCAGGTAAACATGCAGCTCAGGCCGCTGTGGATGCAGCGAAGCCGCTGCTTCTACCAACTCGCGAAGGCCCTTCTTCACATCCATGCGCCCAATGTAAACCACGGCCTCCGCGGCCGGTGCGATGCCGAGCCTCTGCCGTGCCTCACGGCGATCCCCGACGTGAAAGACCGAGATGTCGCAGCCGTTGATAATCGCGCGAGCCTTCTCCGGCGGGACACCCATGGCCACTGCCTTCTTGCGCAGGTCGCCACTGACCGTAACCACAAAATCGGCTTCGCGCAGGACCTTGCGCGTGTGCAAGGCCGAGATAGGATCGCCGATCCGGTTGATATCGGAGCCAATGCTCATGGCTACGACGGGAACGGAGAGGATTTTGCCGATCTTTAGAGCGACATACCCTTCGGGGTAAAGAAAGCAACTGAAGATCAGATCGGGCGCAAAGCCGCGCACGTGAGGCAGCAGGACGCGAGCCGCCATCCATCCGTTGAACGGCCGGGAAACCAGCGGCAGGGCAGAATAGTCGTAGTAACTCGCCTTCACATCCGGCGGGCTGTACGAAGGATCGAGCGCGTTATAACTCCGGCTTCGCGGCTTGAGCCAGGAAGGATACCGGGCGTTGGGATAGAAGACTCGCACATCGGCCTGGCGGGCAAGCACGCGCAGCGTCTGATAGGCCGAACGGCCCTGCCAGGGCTCCGCCGAACTGGGGAAATAGCGCGTAACCACGGCGATCCTTAGCATGGCTATCGACCATCTCCGGCAGGCTCGGCGGCCGGCGCATGTAAGCCGTCTTCCGGTTGTCGGCCAGCAATGGAATGCAGAAGCGCGGCGTAGCGCTGCGCAAGAACCTTCCGTTCGTACTGCGCAATTCTCTCCCTGTCGGGCTGAAACTCGCTGCGTAGCGAATTGCCGCGCGCCGCGGCGTCGAGAAAGAGCCTGCGAATGCCATCTACATCGTGAATGTCCGCCCACCACCCTGCCCGCAACTCCTCCAGTAGGCGGCGTGTCTCGCCTTCCGGGTGGACGGCGCCAAGAATAGGCTTGCCCCTGCCCACGTAATCGTAGAACTTGCCGCCGACGTTCAGAGGATCGTGGGTGATCAGCAGCACGTAATCGGTCTCGTTCATCGCAGCCAGGGCTTCGCGCTGCGGCAGAAAGCCCTTCAACTCAACCATGTCGCCGAGCCGCAGAAGGTCTGCTCGGAAGCGAGGTTCCTCAATGTGTCCGATAAAACGGAGTCGGAATCTGGACTTTAGTTCGGGGGATAGCGATTGCAAGGCCTGAACCACCGTTGCCGGTTCAGTTGAGGCGTAGACGGAGCCGACGTAGGTGACAACAATCTTCCCGCCGGGCCGTGGCTCAGACGAAGGCATGGAACGGAGCAGCCTTGTGGAATCGAATCCGTTCGGGATGAGCAAGAACTTGCTTTCAGGTTCTTCCGGGTACCGGGGGCGAATCTCGCGGCGCGCGGCCTCGGTCACTGCAACGATGGCAGTTGCGTTCGTAACTGCGCATCTTTCAGCTTCGCGGGCAATTCGCAAGGCGCGCTCGCTTCGGCTGAAGCTGACCAGGTCAATGGTGGTCGAAAGCCATTCATCCCGGAAGTCAACTACGATGGGCAAGTTCGGAAACTCTTTGCGGAGCTTCCCAACAAGAAGCACGGTGGAGAATGGCGGAACTGTGATGAGGACGAGGTCGATCTTGCGCTCCCTGACGAGGCGGCGAGCGATGCGCGTGAGCACAGGAAGCCACGTCACTTGTGGGTCGGGCAAGAGGATGTCCTGCAGAGCTCCTTTGAGAAAACTCGGATTCCGCGGGCCGGCGGTCGTAGCAACGGGGGCCTTTGCTCCGGCAATAAGTTTCTTGATCCCCTTTTTGATGCCGAAGGGAAGGTCGAGCGTGAAGGTGCGATGCAAATTGACTTCGGCGGGGATATCCTCAAGCAGGGCGTAGTCGGCGCCCACAGCGGAAGCGTTGCGCGTCGTAAGCACATCGAGCCGGATTCCCTGAGACGGCAAGTAGCGTGCGAGACTTGCAGCGCGCAGGACTCCCACGCCTCCGGCAGGCGGAAACGAATAGGTGACCAACAGAACATTGAGGGGCGTCATCGGCCGGCTCCCACGTCAGAG
>JBEKCX010000250.1:0-4683 GCA_050014655.1 Occallatibacter sp.
CGTCACTTCCCTGCAGGCACAACCAAGATTCGGAATCACCGCCATCGCCACGGTACCCGATCGTTCCTCCAAAGTGTTTGTGAGCAGCCTCTAGTTCTGTCTTTTCGAGGATTACCGGGAAGCTTGCAATCCGCAGCTTTCCAATCATCTCCCTTGGAACGGACGGGGAGAAATCCTGTTCAGGCCAGCCCACTCTTGGCGGTGACCAGATCACCGTTTTGCCGCCAGTCCTGCTGCCGATCGTCTGCGCCGAGCAGGTGCAGATTGCTGCCACTACAACGACTACCGCCCTAACAATCCAGTTCATCGCCCGATCACCTCACCGAGCAAAACCAATCCCTCGCGGGCCAAAGCCCGAATTTCCATTTGCTGGTCTATCGGCACGGCTAAAGCCATTCCCTTTCAAAACAGTAATCTCGCCAAATCCAAACTATTCCGCACTCTTCTCCCACCGCTTCGGCCGCCGGTTCTGCTGCAATATCTTCTTGCGCAGACGCAGCGATTTGGGAGTTACCTCGACCATCTCATCGTCGGCGATAAACTCGATGGCCTGCTCCAGGTTCAGTGTCTTGTAGGGCACCAGGCGGATCGCCTCGTCGGCGGTCGATGCTCGCATGTTGGTCATCTTCTTTTCGCGCACCACGTTCACGTCGAGGTCTTTGTCGCGCGAGTGCTCGCCAATAATCATTCCCTCATAGACCTCGACTCCCGGTCCAACGAAGAGAATCCCGCGCTCCTGAAGGCCGTTCAGCGAGTAAGTCGTGGTCAGCCCCTGGCGGTCGGCAACCAGCGCGCCGGTGGGCCGCTGCGGAATCTCGCCCTGGTAGGGAATGTAGCCGTCGAAGAGCGCGTTCATCACAATCGTCCCGCGGGTCTCGGTGAGCATCTCGCTTCGCAGGCCGATCAGCCCGCGGCTGGGCACGCGAAACTCCATGCGCACGCGGCCCGAGCCGTGATTGTGCATCTTCGTCATCTCGCCCTTGCGCGGCCCCAGCTTCTCGATCACCACGCCGGTGAAGGCCTCGGGAACGTCGATGGTGAGATGCTCGACCGGCTCCAGTCGCACGCCGTCCACCGTCTTGGTGACGATCTCCGGCCGTCCGGCCATTAGCTCGAAGCTCTCGCGGCGCATCATTTCGATCAGAATCGCCAGTTGCAGCTCGCCGCGGCCCAGCACCTTGAAGCTGTCCGGCGATCCGGTCTCCTCCACGCGAATGCTGACGTTGGTGAGCAGTTCTTTTTCCAGGCGCTCGCGCAGGTTGCGGCTGGTCACGTACTGGCCCTCGCGCCCGGCAAAGGGCGAGTTATTGACGCTGAATTGAATGGCGATGGTCGGCTCGTCGATGACGATCAGCGGCAGCGGCGACGGGTTTTCGACGCTGGTGATGGTCTCGCCGATAGTGATGCCCTCGACGCCGGCCACGGCCACGATGTCGCCCATGGTGGTCTCGGCAATCTCCGTCCGCTTGAGGCCGCTGAAGGTGAACAGCTTGGTGATGCGCGTCTTCTGGAGCGAGCCGTCGCGCTTGGAGATGGTCACATCGTCGCCGAAGTGGAGCGTCCCCTGGAAGACGCGGCAGATGGCGATGCGGCCGAAATAATCCGAGTAATCGAGATTTGCGACCAGAATCTGCAGCGTGCCCTCGGCGTCGCCGGTGGCCGCGGGAATGGTGGAGACGATGGTCTCAAAGAGCGGTTGCAGATTCACGCCGGGAGTGGCGGGATCGAGGGTCGCCGTGCCCGCCTTGGCCACCGCGTAAAGAACCGGAAAATCCAATTGCGATTCATCCGCATCGAGATCGATGAACAGGTCGTAAATCTCGTTCAGAACCTCCTGCGGCCGGGCGTCGGGCCGGTCGATCTTGTTGATCACCACGATGGGCTTGAGCCTGGCCTCGAGCGCCTTGGCCAGCACGTAGCGCGTCTGCGGCAGCGGCCCTTCGGCCGCGTCCACCAGCAGCATCACGCCGTCCACCATCTTCAGCGCGCGCTCCACCTCGCCGCCAAAGTCGGCGTGGCCCGGCGTATCCACAATGTTGATCTTGCCGCCTTCAAAGACGATGGCCGTGTTCTTGGCCAGGATGGTGATGCCGCGCTCCCGCTCCAGTTCGTTCGAGTCCATCACCCGCTCGGCCACCTGCTCGTTGGCGCGGAAGGTTCCCGACTGCCGCAGCATGGCGTCCACCAGCGTCGTCTTTCCGTGGTCCACATGGGCAATGATGGCGATATTGCGTATCGTCGGGGTCACCGGGAGGCTGATTCCTTTTCTTGGTTCGGCCAATGAGGCCAGCGGTTGGGAAGCAAAGAGAGCGAGTCGCCGCGCCGCGCGGCAGCTTCCATTCTACCAGCGCCCGAGTTTGAAAGCCTAGACGACAGCCAAGAACCGCGCGGAGCCCGCACGAGCTGCGAGCGAGGGTTCCGTTGCGTGCCGGGAATCCCGCTCGCCTCTCCGCCTGCCCGTCGCTTCCTCAAACCCCGCTGCCGGCCAAACTCCGATTTGAACATCTGCGCCGCGCGCTGCTAAGCTGGCTCGTGCCGGCGGCAGATTCGCTGGCCGGGAATGCCGCATCGAAAGCAGGGGCGTTCTCGTCCGCCGAAAGGCAGGAGCGCGAAAGATGAAGATCACTCCCGCAGTTCTGGCCTCTGTTCTGGCCGCTTTTTTGGCCACCAGCTTCGCCGGCGCGATCCAGGCCCAGGTCGCGAAAGACCAGGTCGACGCCCGTCCGCTTCCCCACCTGGTGAAACAGGACGGACGTTTCGCTCTCTTCGTCGACGATGCGCCCTATCTGATGCTGGGCGCGCAGGTGGAGAACACCGCCAGTTGGCCGGCCATGCTTCCCAAGGTGTGGCCCGCCATGGAATACCTGCATGTCAATACGGTTGAAATGCCGGTCTACTGGGAGCAGTTCGAGCCCCAGCCGGGAAAGTACGACTACACCATGGTCGACAGCCTCCTGAAAGAGGCTCGCCAGCATGAAGTTCGCCTGGTGCTGCTCTGGTTCGGAACCTATAAGGATGGCAGCCAGCACTATATGCCCGAATGGATGAAGCTGGACCTCGTCCGCTATCCGCACATGGTCGACCGCGACGGGCAGGCGGTGGATTCGCCTTCACCGTTCGCTGCCGCATCCCTCGACGCGGACAAGAGCGCTTTCGCCGCTCTCATGCAGCGCCTGAAGGAAACCGACCCGCAGCGCACCGTCATCATGGTCCAGGTGGAAAATGAAGCCGGCAGTTGGGACTCTGTCCGCGATTTCTCTCCGGCCGCGCAGAAGCTCTTCGATGCCCCGGTGCCGCCTGAAATCCTGAGCGCCATGCGGGTGAAGACCGATTCTCCATCCCCCAACTGGCAGCAGGCCTTTGGCCCCGATGCGGACGAGTACTTCAACGCCTGGTCGGTGGCGAGATATGTGGGGCGGGTCGCCGCCGCGGGCAAGGCCGTCTATCCGCTGCCCATGTATGCCAACGTGGCTTTGCGCGACCCGTTTCATCCCGGCCCTCCCGGAGCCTACGAGAGCGGCGGCCCCACCGACAATGTCCTCGACATCTGGAAGGCTGCCGCGCCGGACCTCGATATTCTGGCGCCCGACGACTATCAGTCCGACGACGCGGCTTTCCTCAAGGTTCTGGAACTCTATCACCGCGACGACAATGCTCTGTTCCTGCCTGAGACCGGTTGTCCCGGCTGCGACCGCTTCTTCTTCTCGGCGCTTGGCCTTCAGGCCATCGGCGTCTCGCCCTTCGGCATGGATTACTCTCGCGGCGCCGACTTCTACCGGTGGACGCTTCATGCCGAAGATACCAAGCCGGAGGAGTTTCTAGCCCCCTGGGCAACGAACTACCGGCTGGTCGGCCCCATGCAGCGGGAGATTGCCCGCCTCAACTTCGAGGGCAAGCTCCAGGCCGTGGCCGAAGAGCAGGGCAAGACCACCGAGATTCTGCCCTTCGCAAACTGGGACGCCATCGTGTCTTATGGATCGCCCCGCTGGGGTGAAGGTCCGCCCAAGGGCAATCCCAAGCCGGTTGGCCGCGTTCTGGTCGCTCAACTCAAAGACAACCAGTTTCTTGTGGCCGGATACTTTTGCCGCGTCGACTTCCGCCCCGCCGCCGGCCGGCAACGGAAATCCCAGGGAATCGTAGCAGGAACCCAACAGAATCCCTCCGCCCTGATCGATGGCCAATGGCAGCACCGGCAGTTCCTGCGCGTCGAGGAAGGAGTCTACGAAAACGGAGTCTTCAAGCCCCTTCGCATCGTGAATGGCGGCGAGACGGACTGGGGCCTGGACTTTTTTGACAAGGAGCCCATGGTGCTGCGCGTCTCGCTTGCCACCTACTGACTGTTGCAATGAAGCGCCGGACTGAAGCGTTCATCTTAGTGTGCTGTTCCAGATGCTCGTTTCATAAACGCTGTCATCCTGAGCGACCGGACCCTGAGCGGAGCGAAGGGGAAGGGAGTCGAAGGACCTGCGGTTTCCTCAAGATAATCGCCCTCGGACGCAAACAAAACTGCGACAAACTTCTGGGATGCCACACTGGAGCGGCTGCAACACTTTTGGGGCGCTATCTTCGCTGCGAATCCGTCACCTGAAATGTCTGCGGCGCGAGAACCGCTTTCAGGTCTGGGTTGTAGTAGTCGAAGAGCGTGGCCGGCGCGGCCTTGGCGCGGATTGCGTATCGCGGCGT
>JBEKCX010000251.1:0-4675 GCA_050014655.1 Occallatibacter sp.
TATCGGGATGCTGAATGAGAAAAGCGGTCTGCGAGAATGTCTCGGCGATGAAGATCGTGCTCGCATCCTTCTTGTCGCCCTTGGGCAGCTTGTCGAGAATCATGCATACGTTCACATGGATGTCGGGAATCTCGATGATCCACCGCAGCACCCATTCGCGTTCCTGTTCGGCCTCTTTGGCATCGCGTCAGTCTGTGCGAGAGAATGCAAAGAGCAGCTCTCGTTGCTCCTCTCATTGGTACTCTTGCACGAGGAGAGAATCGCGAATGCCGCGGGAACCCCACCCCCATGCGCTAGAATTCTCGACAGAATGAAAGACATCTACATTGCCGATCTGGCTGGTTTTGAAGAAGGCAAGCCCTTCGACGGCTTCTTCCTGGTTCTCCTCAAGCAGCAGCGCACCACCAAGACCAACAAGCCCTACTTCAACCTGATCCTGGGCGACAAGACCGGCCAGATTGAGGGCCGCGTTTGGGAGCCGGGCGACCCGCGCATCGCCAAAAGCTTCGACCGAGGCGACATTGTGAAGGCCCGCGGCAGCGTCTCGCGCTTCGACGACCGCGTGCAGATGAAGATCGACCAGCTCCGCAAGGCCGCGCCCGGCGAGGTGGACAAGTCCGACCTGCTGCCCTCGACCACCTGCGACGTGGCCGCGCTCTGGCGGCAGCTTATGGGCTTTGTGGAGAGCCTCACGAACCCCGACCTCAAGCGCCTTCTCACTACGCTGCTTGCCGATCCGGCCCTGGCCGAGGCCTACCGCGAAGCGCCCGCTGCCAAGCAACTCCATCACGCCTGGCTGGGCGGACTGCTGGAGCACGTGGTCAGCCTGCTCACCCTGGCCGACCGCGTCGCGCCCCATTACCCCATCCTCGATCGCGACCTGCTGCTCACCGGCGTTCTCCTGCACGACATCGGCAAGATCCACGAGCTGAGTTGGGAGACCGGTTTTGAGTACACCGTGGAAGGCGCGCTGCTGGGCCACATCCAGATGGGCGCCGCCCTGGCCGAGCGCGCCATGGACAGCCTTCCCAACTTCCCGCCCAAGTTGAAGACGCTTGTTCTGCACATGATTCTTTCGCATCACGGCAAGCTGGAGTTCGGCTCGCCCAAGCTGCCCATGATTCCCGAGGCCCTGGCCCTCAACTTCCTCGACGACCTGGACGCCAAGATGCAAGCCGTCCAGGGCGAATTCGACAAGTCGATCCGCGAAGGCAAAGGCCCCGGCGAGCTGACCGGAAAGGTGTGGGCTCTCGACAATCGCCAGCTCATCGACTCCCGCCGCTGGCTGGCGGAGGATTAGAGCATTTTCGCAGTTCCTGCAATGTTGGCACGGTGCTATCCCACCCTAGCCGCAAAGACAACAGCGCCGCGAGGGTGGGGCACCCATATCCTCACACTATCCGTGAAAATGCTCTAGGAATAGGGACCTGCCTCATACGTTTTGAAGGCGAAACATTTTCCAGGTCCCTATTCAGAGCCGGCAACTGCGACTTATGGGAAGCGGTAGACCGTCGCGCGCAGGATGGTGAACGGGCGCAAGATCAGGATCTCTCCTTGCGCGTCGTCGTCGCCGGCGATCTGGCGGGTGACCTTCCACTTTCCATCGACGAAGTTACCCAGCTGCACATCGCCGAGGCCGACGTTCTGCGGGCCGGGGGAGTTGGGGGTGAAGTCGATCCTCATGCCGCCGCCGACGAAGAAGTACTCGTCGGGGCCGGTGGCGATGAGGATTGCAGCGGCTTCGAGAGGCGGCTCAGGATTGGCTGCCGACGGCGACGGGTCAGGCGAAGCTACGACCTGTCCCTTCGCTTGCGGAGGCACGTGCGCGCTGCGGCCGGTGTAAGTAAGAGTCAGGGTGTAGTTGCCGAGCTTGACCTGCTTGGGCGGATCGCCCTGATTGAGGCGCACGGCGGTTATGGAATCAGTGCCCTGGTGAGCGAGAATCATGGGCGACATCTGGTTGAGAAGGCCGTAAACGGTGGCCAGGTCGGGCGGAATGGGCCTGTTTCCGTCGATGCCGAAGGGCGAGAAGCCGATGGTGTTGTACTTGCCGACGGCCATGAGGACATTGGCGGAGTTGGTGCTGGTTTCGGGAATGAAGAGCGGGTTGCCGTTGCGGCTGAAGCGCGCGCAGAGATTATCGAAGTACTCGAGGTAGAGATCGGGGGCGAGGATGTCGATGTCCGGAGCGCCGGCGCGCCAGACATCATGGACCTGGGGCAGCGGACCGCCGCTGGGATAGGTTCCGGGCCAGGCATGATTGGGCTGCTGGAGCCAGGCGTTCACATACATGGGGATGTTGTATTCAGCCTTGCCCGCCTGGGCAACCTTCTCAAGGAAGCGGGCGTAGTTCCAGGCCATGAATATCTCGTCGGAGGCCCAGTGGAGATGCTGCCAGCTATTCTCATGCTCGAGAGGGCCGAGTATTGAGGCGAAGGTCTGAATGGGTATCTCCAGGGTTGCCGGCTTGCCGGGGCCGAAGACATCTTCCCAGGTCCCGGAAGTCTTGTAGCCGTTGGAGGCCCAGACCTCGCGAAACTCGGGGATGAGATCGTCCTTGTGGGCTTGAAGATAACTCATGAGCTCCGCGGGCACCGGGCCGGCGAAGGCGCGATTGGCGGCAAAAGAGCGGTCGCGCGAATCGCGCAGCACGCCGACTTCGTTTTCCACCTGCATCATGAGCACGGTGTGCTGAACGCCGTCCACCTTCTTGATATGGCGCATGAGCGCGGCGAATGCGGCCGCATCGGCATCGCGCGTGGCGTCGCTCAAGGTGCTGAGCAGCTCGACGGGGCCGGAGACGGAGACCGTCTTGCCTTCGCCGATCTGAATGCGCGGAAAGCGGACGTAGTCTTTCTTGACCCAGTAGGGCGGATAACTGGAGGTGCCGTTCTTCCAGCAGCCGAACCAGATAAAGACAATGTGCATGTGATTCTCACGGGCCTTGGCGATGACTCCGTCGACCAGGGAGTAATTGAACTTGCCTTCCTCCGGCTCGAACTGCGCCCAGGAGACGCCGACGAGGGCGGTGTTCAGGTTGGCGGCCACAAGCTTGGGCCAGATGGGCTCCATTGGCTCGAGAGCCGTGGCCGCGTTATTGGAAAGTTCTCCGGAGAGAATCAGAAAGGGCTTGCCGTCCACGACTAATTGCGTGGCGTTGCCCTGCTTTTGCAGGTGCGGAACGCCGGCAGCGGACTGCGCCTGGCTCAAACCCGACGCGTATGCGGCACACAGCAAGCAAGCGAAAAACATCCGACTTATTCGCATCGATGACTCCATTTAGGGTAGGTTCGACTGAATTCGCCGTCGAGGCGTCTTCAGTTCGTGCCGGAAGCGCTTTCAGGCGCGATTTCCGTCCGCCTTCCCGTTCGTGAGCGATTGTACGCCATGCAGCCCGGTACGAGCATCCAGGAAAGCTCTGAGCAAACCCGCCTCGCGGAGCCGGAGTCGCATCGCGAGGCAACTGGCGGGTTGAAACCCATCCTTACGAGCTTGCGCTTATTCTGCTCGACTATGATGGGAGTGCGCGCCGAGAGAGCCAAGGCGCGCGATCTGTGAGAATCGATTCAAATGCCCAACGAACTGGAGTCGCTGGAATGAACGCTCGTTCTCCCTTCAAGCTGGTGCTTGCGCTTCTCATTTCTACATTCTTCGCCGCGCAGGGCCACGCGCAATCGGCGCAAACAGGCGCCACAAACGTCAGAGAGAGAATCCTGATGGACGCCGGCTGGCATTTCGCACTTGGCAATGCCAATGACCAGCACAAGGACTTCGACTTCGCGACGATTCCGTTCTTTTTTGCCAAGGCGGGCTACGGCGACGGCCCGGCCTCGCCCAAGTTCGACGACCGCACCTGGCGCACCGTCAATCTGCCGCACGACTGGGCCGTCGAGCTGCCCTTCGACCGGCGCGGCGACGGCAATCACGGTTCGAAGGCCATCGGCCGCAACTTTCCTGAGAGCAGCGTCGGCTGGTATCGCAAGACATTCACGATTCCCAGCGAAGACCTCGGGCGCCGCATCGGCATCGACTTCGATGGCGTCTACCGGGACTCGCAGGTCTGGGTGAATGGCTTCTATCTCGGCACCGAGCCCAGCGGCTACAGCGGCTTCCACTACGACATGACCGACTACCTCAACTACGGCGGCACGAATGTGATCGTTGTACGAGTGAATGCCACCCTCGAAGAGGGTTGGTTTTACGAGGGCGCCGGAATCTACCGTCATGTGTGGCTCACCAAGACCGGCCCGCTGCATGTGGCGCACGACGGTACATTTGTCACAGCAGAAGTGGCCGATCCGACCGCCGCGCACCCCGAGGCGCAGGTGACGGCGCAGGTGACGGTGAGGAACGACGGAGACTCCAGCGCCCGCTTCACCATCAGCGAAGAGATCGATAACGCAGCCGGACAGTTGGCAGGGCAATCCATCACATACGACGCAGCCGCCGCAGCCGCGAGCGGCAGCGAATTCTCCGCGACGATGCCCGTTCACGACGCCCATCTCTGGTCGCTCGAAGACCCTTATCTCTACAAACTGATCACCACCATCAAGAGCGGGGACAAGGTGGTGGACCGCTACGAAACGACATTCGGCATCCGCACCATCCGCTTCGATGCGGACCACGGATTCTTTCTCAACGGCATGCGCGTGGAGATCAAGGGCACGGACGACCA
>JBEKCX010000252.1:0-4674 GCA_050014655.1 Occallatibacter sp.
TGCTGCGCGCTGTGGGTATTGGCCGCGCCGAAGATGCCAAGGCCGCAGGTCGTGCCGCCCACGAGCACGAACTTGCGCACGCGGCTTGCATCCCAGCCGCGCCGGATCAGCGCATCCACCAGCCAGCCGCCTACGGCAAGGTCGGTGAAGGTCGCAAAGAGCCAAGGCACGCTGGTGTAGAGAAAGGAATGCAGCATGTCGATGTGCAGTGTAAAGGAGAGATAACTTGGGAGCCAGTAGAGCAAGAGGTAAAAGACATAGTTATACGAGCCGAAACCGAGCACCATGCCAACGACTTTGCGCTGTTTCAACAGCGACCAGAGCGAGGCCGGCGGCGCGAGCGGCTTCGCAGGTGCGTTTGGGACGATAACTTGCTGCTCAATGTACTGCCGCTCCGAATCGCCCAATGCTGCGTCCTCGTCCGGATCGCGATAGATGCGCCAGAAGAGCAGAAAGTAAAGGAAGCTGACGATGCCGGTTGCCGCAAAGCTCCAGCGCCAGCCCACTTCGATCAGGACGATGCCGATAACCGGAACGCCGATGGCCGAGGCAAACTTTGCCGCCGCGTCGAAGAGCGAGGTCGCAAAGCTGCGCTCACGCGCGGGAAACCAATAGCCGATGGCCTTTGCATTGGCCGGGAATGTGGGAGCTTCTCCAACTCCAAGAGCGAACCTGGCGGCAAACAACCCTCCCAGGTTCGGAGTAACTGCCGCGGCGAAGGAGGCGATGCTCCACAGGAATGCGCTGATTCGTCCAATGCGGCGGACGCCGAACTTGTCGAGCAGAACTCCGATCGGCAACTGGCACAGAGCGTAGGTCCAGTTATAGGCTCCCGAGAGCCAGCCGAAGGTCACGTTGGAGATGCCGAATGCAAGGAAGAGGGAATCGTGAGATACCGACAAGTTGACTCGATCGAAGTAGTTGACCAAAACGCCCAGGCCGAGCAGCCAGGCGATTCGCCAGCGGCGCATTCCATGCGCGCTCCTCCCCGGCAGTGTCGAATGTGTCAACATATTCCTCTCTGCCGGGCAGGGCCGCGGCACGGAATCCGCGCGGGCGCACTCCCTTTATATACACCTGCGGCGATTCCCGCAAAGGCAGAGGCACCTGGCCGGCGCGGAGGATCACTGGGGAAGGACTTCGATGCCGGTCACGGTTGCATAGCCCTCCACCGGAACGAAGTTGAGAATCAGCTTCCCCTGGGCATTCGGTTCCAGGCCCGTGAACCTGCGAACCACCACGTCGGTCTGGTTCGCCTCTCTGGCGAGGTCGAAGTTCTTCAGAAGGACATTTCCATTGCAGAAGACATTGAAAACATGGGCGACTGGAGCCCTGTTCTCTCCGGCTGGGGATGAAGACTCGTCCCAATCCCCGTGGCGCGCCGCGAAGAGCAGCGATACTGTGTATCTACCCGGCGATACGGGAATCGCATAGGAGAAGTTTCCCCAGCGTTCCGTCTCGTAGAGTTCTGGATCGTCGGTTCCTTTCACCGGGGTCGCATAGGTAGCCAACTGGCCGCCCTCAAAATAATTGTCGGGGCTCCACCAGTGGCTATCGTTGGAGTAATAGGGCGTCTGCCGGGCCAGCACGCGCACGGGGCGGATGCGTCCGCGAAAGCCGGGCAGAATCTCGATGGCCGAGAGGATTGCCTGCTTGCCGTCCTCGCCTGAAAAATCGAGGTGCAGCAGCCCATCCGCCGCCGGCTGAATGTCCGTGAACACCTTCACATCGGCGGTGCGGCTGCCTCCGGCGTCGGCCACGATATCGAAGCGCGCCAGCAGTGTCTTGCCGTTGGCGCGCGCGGTCATCAGGCGGCTGCCTTCTCCGCCCGTTCCGGTGGACTCCGGATCATAGACCGTCTCCGCAAAGTGCAGGCGCAGCTCGTAGATGCCCTTCTTCAAAGGAATCGCGTAGCTGAACTGCCCCTGCCGGCTGGTGCGGTAGAAGCCGGGGTTCTGCGTGCGCCAGATGTTCAGCACGGAGCTTTGCACCGCAGCGCCGCCGCTGAACCACGCATCCGCGTTCCACAACTTGCCCGCATGATCGACAAAGCTGCGCCCTGAGCCGGCCAGGATACGAACCTCCTCGCCCACGGGCGGGCCCAGCTGCGATTCCTCGGGCGCGGTGGACGGCTGATTTGGTACTGCTGCCGGAGCGGTCTGCTTGATCGGCCGGAGGATGAGCAAGGCGCAACCCAGACCGAGAAGCAAAACCGCGCCCGCTCCGGCAAACCACCGGGTGCGCCGGCCGGAAAGATGAAACCACGGTTCCACCCCGCGGGTTGCGGCGCTCCCGGCTTCCACCTGGTCCGGCGCGGGGATTTCGGTGGGAGGAGGCGGCTCTTCCCCCGGTTGCGGAGCGGTCAATTCGAACTCGGGAACATATTGTCCCAACGGAATCGTGATATGCAGCCGATGCGACGCGCCGGCGCCGGCGTAGTATGCCGCCAGGCGCTTGCGCAGGCGGTTGGCCTCGACGCGCACAATCGAGTCGGAGTTCTGATCGAAGGCAGCTCCGCGATGAAAGACCTCCACTCCAACGGAGTATTCCTTGATCTGGTGGAGCTGCCCGGCAAAGCGCTTCTCGCACAGGTACGACAGCAGATGGGCAAGCGTCGGCGCGCGAGCGAACTCCTCGGAACGAAGCACCGCTTCCAGTTCCGCTCGCTGGGCTTCGAGATCGGTCGACTCCGGGCCACCCATCGCCATGCTCTCCATCCCCGTCTATTCTCGGACTGATTGTAATGCTATAGCGCCCCGGAGCTTGCCTTGGGAAGCGTTTAACGGTTGAAGCGCGATAGGAAGTCGGCAGGTAACGGCATGTAACCTCTCCCGCTGGCCTCGGGCGAGCCACTCCCCGGCGCTAGCTCGACGGAGGCAAGTGGAAGCAGGACTTAGAGTTCGGTTGCGCCAGGCGGAGGTTTAACCTCGGAGGAGCGGGCGGGTAGCAGGTATAGCGTTGTGTGCTGCCCGCAAGCAATCTCTACTGGAATCGATGCAGCGAGCAGATTGCTGGAGCCGGCAAGCGCCACCGCCGCAACCCGCAAAAAGCTCTTGCGCAGGAGAGGTGATCCCATGAGAAGACTGGTGATGATGCTAGCGGCGGTGAGCCTGCTGATCTGCGCGGCTCCGTACGGACGGACAGACCCCAACCCGGACCCGGACAATTCAACCGTGCTGGATAAGGCCAAAGTGGCAGAGGTAAAAGGAGATGTGGCGCGCATTCACAGCGATTATGCCGGCGCCGTCTCTTACTACTCGGCAGCCCTGCGCATCTCCCGCGAGAATGCCGTGCTCTATAACAAGCTGGGAGTTGCGGAGTTGCAACTGGGCGAGAAGGGGGCCGCGGGCAAAGCCTTTGGAAAGGCCCTGAAGTACGATCCGCAGCTCACCGCCGCACTCAACAATCTTGGCGCGGTAAACCTGATGCAGAAGAGATACAAGCCTGCCGTCGTCTACTTCAAGCGGGCTCTGGCCATGGACGAGTCGAGCGCGCCCTCCCATCTCAACCTCGCTGAGGCCTGGTTTGGGCTGGGCGAGACGGATCGCGCCATGACCGAATACGCCCGCGCCCTGGAGCTGGACGCCGATATCCTGAGCAGCAGCCAGGACGGGGTCATCGCCCAGGTGACAACGCCGGAGCAGCGCGCCCGCGTCTATTACATGATTGCGAAATCGTATATGAAGCGCGGCAACCTGGATGGCGCCCTGGACTATCTGCAAAGGGCCAAGGTGTTGCGCTACCCCGATCTGGCCAAGGTGTACTCCGACCCCGATTTCACCGCTCTCTGGCAGGATCCCCGGCTGGCGAAGATCGTCAAGCGGTAGACGTTCCCCCGTCTATCTGGACGACGCCGCGCGTCGACGTATGCCTCCCGGCGACGCGCGGCAACTCTTCAAGGGGCGCGCGGCGGGCAGCAAGCCGAACTCCGATCGCCGAGCTGCCCATCCCTTCGCCTGCACTTCGAGGAAGAACCTGCGAGAGGTCGGCAAGCCCTAGTTCTTTGGCCGTATGAAAATGTTCCATTTGGAAATGTAGCGCCGGCCTCCCGGCCGGCTGTAACGTGGGCCTCCTGGCCCACGTCCGCTCATTCGATAGAACATCTTCTCCCGGTCACGGACCTAGTGCCGCGACTTGGTGATTCTGTAATCATACCCAGGGATTTGGGTGCCCCAGGTCCCTCGTCCGCCGCGGCGGAGGGACATGGGAAAGCACGAATCCACATGGCCACAGTACGAGCCCCAATCGTCAGTTCGCCCGCTCCGCCACCAGCATGGACTGGAGTATCTGCTCCGAGACCTCCTTCACGGCGCCGGGCGAGTGAGCCAGAAACAGCGTGTTGGTTCTGTCGCTCTCGCCGATCGACTTCAGCGTGTCGAAGTACTGCGTGACCAGCACCAACTGCATGACGTCGCGCGACGACGCCCCATCCACCACCTTCTGGAACTGCTCGATGGAGACCTGCAAGCCCTCGATGATCGCCTTGCGCTGATTCGCGATTCCCTGCCCTTGCAGAGCCTTGCTCTCCGCCTCGGCCTCGGCCTTCTTGACCACCAGAATCTTCTCCGCCTCGCCCCTGGCGTTGGCCGCCACCTGCTCGCGCTGCGCGGCGTTGATGTCGTTCATGGCCGACTTCACCTTGGCGTCGGGAACGATGTCGGTCACCAGCACATT
>JBEKCX010000253.1:0-4673 GCA_050014655.1 Occallatibacter sp.
CGGTTCTTGACGCCAGCAGCAACCCGGTGCAGACCGATACGCTTGCCGCCACCACCGACGGCCAGCACATTCTGGGTGCCGCTCTCATCAACGGTGGGGTCACGCTCTCCGATATTGGAGTCGCCATACCTAGCGGCGAATGCCCTGGCGCCGGATCGAACACGCTTTCGCCGATCACCATTCCCCACACGCTCAGTCAGACGCAGCTCACAAAGATCAACGCTACCGCCGTCGATCAGGTGGTGGCCTCGCCGGCCTCCAACCTGGCCTTCATCACCTATAGCGGGTCAACGCCCGGCGCCGCGCTGCCGTACTATGTGCCCGGCTCCGGCGGCGCGGCGGGCACGGTGGGCTATTTGACGCTCGGCGGAAGCGCGGCATCGGCGATCACCGCCCCCGTTGCGGGCGCTTTCACTCCGGACAATACGCTCTTCTTTGTCTCCACCGCGGGCGACAATCTGGTTCATTACATCAGCGTGCCCCTGGTCACCAGCAACCCGGCAAAGGCCGACACGCAGCAGATCGCTCCCAACCTGCCCGCGTGTACGCCGCTTTCTGCCGGCGGCGTCGACCCCGGCTGTGCGCTGGCCGCGCCGACCGCCAACCCCGTGCCGGCTACGGTGATTGTCGTCAAGCCGCGCTCCACCACATAGAGCATTTTCGCTCTTACTTTAGACTTCCGTGCCCCATCCTTTCCGTCTTTTCCTGCGGAAAGGATGGGATGCCAATATACTTCTGGTCTGCACAATTCCCGAAGATGCTCCAGTGCTGTGTCCATGAGATTTGGTAATCCAAGCAGAAGCCCTGGGTGCCCCAGGTCCCTCGTCCGCCGCGGCGGAGGGACCTGGGAAAGCACGAATCCACCTGGTCTGGGTACTAATGAGCCTCCAAAAAGCAAACTCCCACCGGGCAGCGAGTTTGCTCGTTGCCCAGTGGGAGATGTGCTTGTCAAAACTCGCAACCGGCCCTGGCGGACAGGCTTGAATGCGAAGCGCTACCGGGCCAGCTTTCTGCGCAAGGCGCCCGCAAAACCCAGCAGGCCGGTGCCGAGCAGCAGCAGGCTGGAAGGCTCCGGAACCGGGCTTGGCGTGCCTGTCACGGATACATTGTCGACGTACCATTCGCTGGGGTCAGTTGCCGCCTGGATGGTCAACGTGTCCGTCCCTTTTCCCGTGAAAGAGAACGTGTATTCCGTCCAGCTAGAGACAGTTTCGTTCAAGCCAACCTTGGGAACCCCGTCGATCAACAGCCCAAGGAAGGCGTTCAAGTCGCCGTTTGCCCCGCCGTCGTAAGCCCAGAAGCTGCCTGAGTACGTGTCTCCGGAGACGTCGTAGAAGGTCTGACTCAGTTCGGCGAGGGGCTCGGTGTCGTAGTTGCTGATCGAGAGGTCATAGCTGCCGGCGTGCTGGTTGCCCGAGTACACGTGGTTAAAAGGTGGCTCGAGGTCGAATGCGGCGTTCGGCGTCCACCCGTTCGGAACGCTGGCGTTGGTGTGGCCGCCGATGGTGCTCGTGTATACACCGTTTTCGAAGCCGCCATTGGTGATCAGTTCATCGGCGCGCAACGACGATGAACCCAGCAGGCACAGCAGGGCTGCGCACGACAATCCAACAAGAAGACTTACCCGAGCTTTCACCGCAATCCCTCCACAAGAAATCCTCGCTGTCTGATCTGGGCACATCACGACCCAGATCAGACAACTCTCCGGTGAATTATATGCAATTCCGGTGCCGATTCTTGCGCGATTCCAGATTGACCTGTGGCCGGACGTATGCTATTGATTCCGCTTTACTAACGGAAACTGGTTCCCTCCATGGTCGCAATTGGTCGAAAGGGCAATGTGCAAGGTCTTGCACACAAGTGGGAAAACATTTGCTCATATTGCACCCCTCCCGCGGGCGGCATCCCGGCTCTTGGGCCTCCTCTCGTTCATGCCGTGATCCCTTTTGCCGCCTCGCCGGCTCCGCCACCCCCGCACGATAGAATCGAAGCATGATCAAGGGGATCTCCTTTCTTCGTCCTGCCGGCAGCGCCGCGGCGTATGACCGGCTGGCCAGCTTTTTTTCCGCGCTGGGATTCGCCTCCAGCGCCGGATGGAGTGAGGAGACGAGTCACCCCAACGACGAAGACCTGTCGCTGGGGCCCCGGACGAGCCGCGGCGCGGCATTTCTGGCGCCGCTGGGCAACCTGGAGTTTGTCGACGGCGAGCTTCCCTCCACCGCCGACGTGCTGGTGGAGGTGACCGCACTGGATGCCGCGCATCAGGCGGCCGGGAGCTGGCTGCGCGCCCAGGGCGGCGACGCGGCCCTCGCGCGCCTCACATCCATCACAGAAACCCACTGGAAGTCGCGCATCTTTACGGTCGAGCCGGAGCCCGGGTTTGCCTTTTCTTTCTGGGCCTGGACCGACCCGCTGCGGGGCAAGCCGGTGGCCGTAGAGGGCGACCTTTCCGCCGCCGGAATGCGCTTTGCCATCGTGGCGGCGCGCTGGAATGCGGTCATCACCGAGCGCCTGCTGGAGGGCGCCCTGGACGCTCTGCTGCGCAGCGGGGCGATGCGCGCCGACATTGAAGTGATCCGCGTTCCGGGCGCATGGGAGATTCCGGCGGCGGCTCGCACCGTAGCCGGCCTGGGCCAGGTGGACGCCATCGTGACGCTCGGGTGCCTGCTGCGCGGCGAGACCGCTCACTACGAGGCCATCTACAACGAAGTGGCGCGCGGCATCGGCCAGTCGCAACAGGAAACCGGGATTCCCCACAGCTTTGGCGTACTGACTTGCGAAACTCTGGAACAGGCGCTCAACCGGGCCGGCATCAAGGCCGGGAACAAGGGCTTCGAGGCGGCCATCGCGGCCATCGAAATGGCGAGCCTCAGCCGCAAATTGAAGCCGGGCCGTGGGGTGGAAGGCGGCCCCGCTTGACCGCCGGACCGCGCCGCAAGTCCCGCGAACTGGCCATGCAGATGCTCTTTCAGGCGGACATCGGCAAGCAGACACCGGACCAGGTGCGCGCCACCTTCTGGAAGGCCGGCGACGAGGTCGAGCCGGAGGTCCGCGGCTTTGCCGAGGATCTCTTCCGCGTGGCCACCACCCGCCAGGAACAGATCGACGAACTGATTGTCCAGAACTCGAAACACTGGCGGCTGGAGCGCATGCCTGCGGTGGATCGGAACCTGCTGCGCATGGCGGTGGGCGAGATGCTGGGCTTCAGGAGCACGCCCTTTCCCATCGTCATCAACGAGGCCCTGGAGATCGGCCGCCGCTACTCCGCGCCGGAGTCGATCAACTTCCTGAACGGGGTGCTGGACGCGATCGCGCGCGGACTGATCGGCAAATAGACTCCGCCCATCGCGTCTACGCCAGCTTCCAGCCGCTGCGTCCTTTCGGCCCTGTTATCCTTGATAGGTGATTCAGCGCGCGCAAATCAGCGGATTTGCGGCCATGGCCATGCTGCTGGCCGTGGCTCTGGCCGCTTGCCACAAGGAAGAGCAGGCGGTGGTTGGGGCAGCCAAGAACGCGGTGAACGCCGAGCATCAGGCTCAGGCCGCGGCCCAGGCCTCCGCTACCAAGCTCGACCTGCAGCGGGCCCAGCTTGCCCGTATCCCGCTGCCCACCAAGAGCCTGTATGTGGATGTGCACGAGCCCGGCGCATGGGCCAATCCATTTCTCTCCGTCGACGCGGATTCCCTCAACCTGCGCGTGACCATGGCCGACGCCAACCCCAGCAGCGTTGGCCAGGGAACCATGCTGCGGCCGGAGGCGGCGCGGCGACAGGAGCTTCAGTTGCGCCCCGCCGACCTGGCCGATGCGTTGGTCGCGCTGCCCCCCGGCGCATGGCGGTACGGCCGCGTGGTAGCTGTTGCCGAATCGCCGCTGGCCAGCCGCAAGGACCGTCCCAAGGTTCGCCGCAATGTCGAGGCTGCCATTCAGCAGCTCAACGACCTGGGGCTTGTGGTCGAAGAATGGCCCACGCGCTAACTGCCCGCGCCGGGAAGCAGCGATTGCGCATGTTACTATTTTGGGCCTCTGTTCCAGCAATTGCCAGTCGCATGCTTGAAGCCGGGTGTGGGCTCTGCTAGTCTTCACTGCAACCGGGGATTTGAAGTTCAGAACCGGCAAGAGGTTCAAGACCCGATGGTTGCGAGCACTCCCGCGGTCTCTCCGATGCGCGTCACGGTTGTTATGCCTCTGCGCGATGACTGGGCCTCGGCCGCGGAACTTATTCGCCGGCTCGATCGGACTCTTGCCGCTTATCCCTGCATCCTGAGCGTCCTGTTAGTGGACGATGGCTCGGTTCAACCTCACGCGGCGGCGGATTTCCAAGCTAACTTTTCCGTCGTGCGCTCCATACGGATAATTCGCCTGCGACGCAACCTGGGGCACCAGCGGGCCATTGCCATCGGTCTTGTCCAAGCCACGCGGGCCGGCTCCTGCGATGCCGTTCTTGTTATGGACGCCGACGGGGAGGATACGCCTGACGGGGCGTTGCAGCTTCTGCGCGTGTTTTCGGAGGTCCATCACGGCGCGAAAGCTATCTTTGCCGAGCGGAGCCGGCGCACAGAATCCCTTGTTTTCAAGTTATCGTATAAGTCTTACAAGGTGCTGCATCGCCTTCTCACCGGCGTCAGCGTGCGAGTGGGAAACTTCAGCGTTTTCCCAGCGGCCTACCTGAGCAC
>JBEKCX010000254.1:0-4655 GCA_050014655.1 Occallatibacter sp.
CGCGATCGGTTCGCCCAGAATGGAGGGCGCCCTACCCACCTGCATCGAGGCGTACAGGTAGCGCCGCAGCATGCTTTCTGTGTGCTTCCTGTAGAAAGCCAGGCTGATTTCCGGCTCGGCTGCCGCCGCTTTTTCCGCCGGCTTGGCTTCAGATTGCTCAACCGGTTCTTCTTCCCATCTCCTCCGCTTTTCCTGTCGCGCTACCTGTGAATTGCTTGCTCCCCAAAAGACTGGCAACTGGAGTGCCGCGCTCATTGCGCACCTCCTGCCGCCTCGGCCACTGCCCAAACCTTGGCGAGCTGCTTGCGGCATGGGCGTCCACGCCGCTTCCGGCTCTCCGGCGTTGGAAAGTCCTTCAGTTTGGTCTCACACTCCCTGCAATAAACACTCCCGATGGTCTGGGCACGGTACCAAAGACAGCCGCACCCCTCGCAAACCTTCAAATGCACGCGCAATTCCATGACTTCTTCTCCGTGTTCGCGTCTCCGCCCGACGGTCGTTCCCGTTGAATGTTGTTCCGCGGGGTGAAGAGAACCGGGCACGGCAATTCAGGTTTCTCCTGTCCTGATAGAGGATTGCCACCCGTGTTCCCTCGTCTTTTGTCATGCTCATAGCGCGCAGATCCTGGAATTCTCTCGACTGACCTGCCCCGGATGCCTCTGCTGAGCGTCCTGGGGCAGAGATGGAAACGACCGGAATGAACCCAACTGGACCAAACTTGTCTGGCAACTGTTCATTGGCCGCTGAAGGAGGCGGATTTCCGCCCCACTCAGCTTTGCGGCAATGATGGGTCTTCTAGAAGATTCCCACAAGCCACTGCGAGATTAAGTAAAGCCAATGTAGAAAAATGATTCTCTTGCGTCAACGCGCCCCGGTGGATTTCTGGCCCGGCGCTTTCCATTCTTAGAGCAAGCGCAGAGAATGAAGGCCAACCAGCCCATACAGTTTTCTTAAGGCAATGAGAAACCATGCCTTCCATTGCCGGTGACGGATTTTCCACAGATGAACTTTACCCAAATGCACGAGCGTCTCCGCTTGGAACTGCTGCGCAGGATTCAGCGGGGGACGGTCAGCGTCTCCTTGTTGGCGCGCCAGACCGGCTTGGGTCAGTCTCATCTTTCCAATTTTTTGCACAGCCGGCGACAGCTCTCGCTGGAGGCCATTGATCGCGTGCTGGCCGCCCAGCATCTGGCGGCTGCCGACCTCTTGCCCGCCATGCACCAGGCTCTGGCTATGCCCGCGGACGAGGAACGAAGCACGGTCCCCATCGTGTCGCACGCGGTGGCGCTCTTTGAGCCTTTCATCCGTCCCTCCGCGGTGCAGGCAATGCTCCAACTGCCGGCCGGGGTGCTGCGAACCATTCGCACCCGCGTTTCCAACCCCCGCCGTGCATGGCAGCGGTTTGTCGCGGTGCGAATTCCGGCCGCCGACGCCCTGCCGATGGAGCCGCTGGTGCTTCCGGAGGCCATCGCGCTGCTGGATCGCCACTACATTTCGCTTACGCCGTACCGCCCCAACCGGCCCAACCTCTATGCCGTCCGGCACGGCGCTCACCTGACCCTGCGCTATGTGGATTTTCTCTCCAATCGGCTGGTCCTGCGTCCGCACAATATCGCCTTCCCGGTTGACCTCATCGAGATCGATCCCGGCGAATCGCCCAGCGACCTGCTCGCCGGCCGCGTCGCGCTGATTCTGAATGAGCCGTAAGCCGGAATCTCGCGCAGGACTGAAACCGCGGAGGAAGCCGGCCCGCCCGGTCTTCTTCCCTTCTCGCCGCCAAGTTTCCACAATCTGCGTCCCCCACCCGCCCACATCTGCGAGAATGTGTACTTGACTATGAGCACTGACAACCTCCTCTCGCTGAAAGACGACATGGTGGCCTTCATCGAAGGCCATGGACTTTACCGCCTTCCCGGATACGTCACCGAGGACATTTCCTCTATCCTCTGGGAGGGCGACGACAACCCCGACTCGTGGAAGGACTTTGTGGAGATGGCCAAGCACGCCGGCGCTCCCTTTGTCACCTTCAGCGAGATGACGCTGGAACGCGAAGAACTTGACGCCATCATCGAGGAAGCCGGCGAGTTGAACTTCTCCGATGAGGAGGCCGGCGAGGTGGCCGAGGCCGAGTGGCTGCGCAAGTTCGCCGGCAATCTCGGATATATTCAGCTGGGCTTCGTCTACCAGGGGCTGGTCTTTCTGCATGAAACCACGACCGAGTGGTATGAGCGCTACCAGGCGCTGCTTGAGGATCTCGAAGACTTTCAGGACATCGTCATCGACGATGCCCGCGGCAGCGAGATCGACGAGGACGAGTAAGCCCACGTGATTCCAGCCAGCCCGGCAGGACCGTCATCCGGCTCCCCGGTTCAGTCCGACCCACCGGGTCCGGCTCCCGGTCTGCGCCTCCGCCAGCGCTGGACTCTCGCCGAGCCGCATCCCGAGGCAGCCGCGGCCCTGGCCAAAGTCGCCCGCCTGCCTCACGCGCTGGCCCAGCTGCTGGTTGCCCGCGGCGTCACCCAGGCCGCTGAAGCCTACGCCTTCCTGAACCCCGAGCCGGCTCACCTCCACGATCCCTTCCTCATGCTGGGCATGAACCAAGCCGTGGCCCGCCTGGAGCAGGCCATCGCCGCCCGCGAGCCGGTTCTGCTCTACGGCGACTACGATGTGGATGGCACCATCGCCGTCGTGCTGCTCAAGACGGCCATCGAGATGCTCGGCGGCACGGCGCGCTTTCACGTGCCTCACCGGCTGCGCGAGGGTTACGGGCTGCAATCCAGCGTCCTCGAGGCCGCCCACGCCGAGGGCGTCCGCCTGGTGATCACCGTCGATACCGGCATGAGGGCCTTTGCCGAGGCCGAGACCGCCCGCAAGCTGGGCCTCGATCTCATCGTCACCGACCACCATTTGCCGGAGGCCGGAAACGCCGTGCCGCACGCGCTGGCCGTGCTCAATCCCAACCAGCCCGGCTGCCCCTACCCGGAGAAATTTCTTTGCGGCGCGGCCATCGCCATGAAACTGGCCCAGGCCGTTCTCGAACGCCGCGACCCGGCTCGCACCCGCGACAAGACCCTACCCAGCTTCTTGAAGATGGCCGCTATCGCCACCATCGCCGACGCCGTGCCCCTCAGCGGCGAAAACCGCGTCATCGCCGCCCTCGGCCTGCGCCAGTTGCGCTCACCCGTCGGCGCCGGTCTGCGCGCCCTCTTTGCCGCCGCCGCCCTCGACCCTGCCGCCAGGCAGCTCACCGGCTTCGACGTCGCCTTCCGCCTGGCGCCGCGCATCAACGCCGCCGGCCGCATGGACGTAGCCTCCGAGGTTATCGAGCTCTTCACTACCCGCGACTCGGCCCGCGCCGCCGAGCTGGCCGCCAAGCTCGAACGTCTCAACCGCGAGCGCCGCGACATCGAGGCCGCCGCGCTGACCGCCATTGAAGCCCGCCTGGCAACCGATCCGGAGCTCGCCGCCGACCGACTGCTGGTCGTCGAGGGCGACGGCTGGCACCGCGGCGTCATCGGCATCCTCGCCTCCCGCGTCGTCGAGCGCACCGCAAAGCCGGCCATTGTGGTCAGCATCGAGGACGGCGTGGCCCACGGCTCCGGCCGTTCCGTCGATGGCTTCCATCTTCTCAACGCCATCGAAAGCTGCGCCGATCTCTTCACCCGCTTTGGCGGCCACGCCTTCGCCGTCGGCTTTGCCCTGCCCGCCGATGCGCTGCCTGAGCTCAAGCGCCGCCTGCGCCTCTACGCCGATGAGCACCTGGCCGCCCGCGAACCGGAGCGCCTGCTGCGCATTCACGCCGAGCTGCCCCTGGATCGCATCACCCCGGTGCTCGCCGGCTGGCTGCGCAAGCTCGAACCCCTCGGCCACGGCAACCCCGAGCCTATCTTCGTGGCTCGCAGGGCGCGCCTGCTCACTGCGCCCCGCATCATGAAAGACCGTCACATCCGGCTCGAACTGGCCCAGGAACCGGTCCAATCCGTGATTCCCTCCTCAGCCCAGGAACCGGTCGTCTCCGGCTCCAGCAGCGCCATCCGCGCCGTCGGATGGGACTTGGCCGCACGCGCCTCCGAGCTTGGGCTTGCCACGGGAAGCCTCATCGACCTCGCCTACCGCATCCGCGAAAACGATCACCCTGAATTCGGCGGCATTGAGGTCGAGATCGCCGGCGTCAGGCTCTTTCAGGATGCCCCCCAACGCGCCGAGGCCCACGGCTGACCGTGGGCCTCGATGGTCTGCGGTGAGAGTGCGCTCTACTTGCGCCTGTTTCCACCGCTGCTGGACGTCGTGGTGTGCGATGTGGAGGTTGCGTGTGACGTAGAGGTTGCGTGCGACGTAGAAGCTGTGGCGTGCGAGGTAGAAGCTGTGGCGTGCGAGGTCTGCGTCGAGTGCGTGACCGAACTACTCGTCCCGCCGCCGGTCCTCGATGTCACCATCGGCTTTGCCCCGCCGGTCGTTGGCCCGTGCGTCTGCATGGTGGCCCCGCCGGTCGTTGGCCCGTGCGTCTGCATGGTGGCACCGCCAGTCGTCGGTCCGTGCGTCGTAGCACCGCCGGTCGTCGGCCCATGTGTCGTGGCCCCGCCGGTCGTCGGCCCGTGCGTCTGCATGGTGGCCCCGCCGGTCGTCGGCCCATGTGTCGTGGCCCCGCCGGTCGT
>JBEKCX010000255.1:0-4641 GCA_050014655.1 Occallatibacter sp.
GTTCCACCCGAGGGTCTGTCAACTCAGAAAAATACTTCAGGGGATTGTCCATATCCCCTTCTCACAGCATCACCCCGTTTTGCATATAGCAAGACTGGTCCATTTATATGCGTCGGCCCTGGAAGCGCGCCCCAAGAGGCGCCATCCGAACCGGGAAGTGCGGTATTCTGGAGATGCGCGCCCGTAGCTCAGCTGGATAGAGCGAACGCCTCCGGAGCGTTAGGTCGGGAGTTCGAATCTCTCCGGGCGCACCAGTTTTTTCCCCGCGGCGCTCGGTCGGGAGTTCGTCCGCCGTGGCGCATCTCCGGGCGCACCATGCCCTCCTTCTTCCTTTTCCTGCACAATCTCCAACTTTGCCCGCCCGCGATCTCCAGCGGCGCTCTTCCTGGGCGATTAGAATAGAAAGGACCTGCGCGGCGTTTGACCCGCGGGCCGGACCGGACTGGACAAGACCAAAGATGCACTTCAACTTCGATTTCACGACCACTCAGGTTCTCTGGACCCTGACCTTTGCGGCGCTGCTGGTGCTGCTGGTGGTTCTGCTGGGCAGGGACCGGGCGCGGCGCTTTCCCTGGTTCACGGCCAGCATTGCGCTGCTCGCCCTGCGGCTGCTGTCGAGCCGGGAGCTCACCGGGCGGATGCCGCAGTTGACCTTGAGCGCAATCTTCATCACCCTGGCCGATGTGATAGCTGTGGTTGGCCTGCTGGTGCTGGTGGAGATGGCTCGACGGGCCTTCGACGGCCTGCAGAGCTCCCTTTGGATTGTGAACAGCGCGGGTTTGCTGGCCGGGGCCGGCGCGGTGCTGGCCGCCTGGGGACCGTGGCCGGCATGGAAGACCCTGACCGCGGACTCGCGCCTGGCCGCGCTGCGGCTGATGCAGCTGGCGGCGGAAAAGATCGATCTGCTGGTGGTCCTGCTGACGGTGGGGCTGGGCCTGCTGGTGATTGTGTTTGGGCGCAGGTACAAGGCCGGCTGGCGGAGCCATGTGCAGCGAATTGTGATCGGCCTGTCGACGGCGGCGATTGGGCAAGTCGCCCTGCTCGTCGTGTTGCAGCGGATGGTGCGAACTGCCCCGCAAAGCCGGGCGGAGTTCGACCGCATCATGAGCCAGCGGGCGAACCTGATCAACGCCGACGGCGCCTTGTACGTGGCTGTGCTGGTGTGGTGGATCGTGTGCTTGTGGATCGACGAGCCGGGAACAGACTCCGAGGCCGGCGACCTTCCGCCGGAAGAGGAACGATAGGGCGAGCTGTCCTGCACTGGTCTGATCTCTGATCTCTGATCTCTGATCCCTGATCCCTGATCTCTGATCCCTGACCCCTAAATATGGCAGCTTCCCTGCCCGCGCTTTTCCAGATAGCGCTGGTGGTACTCCTCGGCGCGCCAGAAGGTCTGGGCAGGCTCAACTTTGGTGACAATGCGCTTGGGCTTGAAGCGGCCTTCGGCGGTGAGCCGGTCGATCTTGGCGCGGGCCTGCGCCTCCTGCTCGGGCGAATGGAAGAAGATGGCTGAGCGGTACTGCGTGCCCCAGTCCGGGCCCTGGCGGTTTAGGGTGGTGGGGTCGTGAAGGGCAAAAAACGCATCCAGGAGCTGCTCGTAGCTAACCGCCGCCGGGTCGAAGTCCAGCTCGACGACCTCGGCGTGGCCGGTCCGGTCGGTGCAGACGTCCTTGTAGCTGGGCCGGTCGAGTTGGCCGCCCTCATAGCCGGCGGCGGTCGCCGTCACGCCCGGAATCGCGGCGAAGGCCGCTTCAACGCCCCAGAAGCAGCCGGCCCCGAAGGTTGCTTTTTCTTGGCTCATGCCCTTAGAGATGCGCGGGACCGGGACCGGGTAGCGGATTTCGTGTCAGCTTGTCAGGTTGTAGATCAGGCCGAAGGGATCCTTCAGGTAGCACCGGGGAAAAGCCGGCTCATCCTTGACGACCTGGCAACCGCTCTTGACGAGGCGGCGCTTGGCGGCTTCCACGCTGTCCACCGTGACTTCAAGCACCGGCCCCAGCGCCGGGCCGCGCTCGATGAAGAGGTTGATGTGCCTGCCATGAAGACTGATCATCTCGGATTCTTGGCCGGTGATCTCGAATCCCAGTTGCTCGACGTAGAAATCCGCCGCCTTCTTGGGGTCCGGCGCTTGAATCAGAATGTCTGTGCCAAAGGTGTTTGCCATGCGGGCTCCTTTGTTGGATTGAGGCTGAGTGTCCCGAGTCTGAAATGCATTCAATAAGCTGAACTGTCATCCTGAGCGAACTCCGCCGCGGCGGACGGAGTCGAAGGACCTGCGGTTCGTCTACTGAAAAACACAGAGAACTTCAGACTCACGACACTAGCCGACGATCGCTCTCAGATGGAGGATACTCTCTCCCAACTCCCGGTTTCCTTCGATCCTGACTTGCGATCGGGCTGAGTGGCGATCGATGCCCTTGGTGAAGAGGCGCCACGCCAACTCCTGCGGTATGGTCACGCGGCATGCGAAGCTGCCGACGGATTCCTTCACGAGAGCCCATTTGGCATCGCACCTGGACAAGAACCACCGGTCGCCGCAATCGCCGGAAATCTCCACCAGGATAGCTGTCCCGGCGGGCGCATCGACATCGCGACAGACATGCGGAAGTCCCCGCAGGAAGCAGTCGAGGACCGGGTGATAGAGCTCCGGGTTCATGAGGCCAGGACGATTTGCGGCCAGCCGAATCTGCTCCTGATGATGCCAGCGTTCGGTCAGCTCGCGAGCCGTGTCAAACCAGTTCAGCGATCTCTCTTCGCCAGCCCAGCTGACGGCGAAAGCAGCAGGGGCGAAGGGATCGAGCGACTCATGGAAATCCGCGCTCTGCTCGCAGGCCGCTTTCATCATGTCGATCAGGACTGGAGGACTGAGGCGCCGGAAGACGGTCACGCCTTCGCGATTCAGCCGATTCACCAGTGCAATCAAACCTTCCGGAGAACCAATCTCGACAGCTTCAACAAAGCATGAGTCCCGAACCATGGAAAGCTTGCGAAGGGCCGTGTCGAGAAGGTGTGCCGCCACATCGCGGACCTTCCACAGCGGCGCAATGGTCTGAAGATCCCATTCGCCTGGGGCGAGCGAGCGCAGCAGATCGATCAACTCCGCGTCCACTTTGCGCAGCAGATGAGCGCACAGGATAAGATCGAGGCTGCAGGATTGATTTGCCATTTCAGTTTTCCAGCATAGCAAGCCGCGGCCAATTCTTCGACTGCTTCCTCCCAATCGACGGACCACGCGGCAACTGCGCAACCGCCGAATGCAACGGCTCTTGCCGTGGCCGCGCTTTTTTCCGCCGGGCACGCCGGCCAGAATATAAACTGTCCTTGTGTCCATCCGCCGGCGTACCGTCGAAAGCCGGAATGCTCTCAGCGCTTTATTTGAGGGGTAAATCCAAACCATGAAAGATTGTCGCCGTCTCCTCTTTGTCTGCTCCACCGTCCTGGTTTGCTCGGCGCTGCCGGCCACGGCCGCGGGACAGGCCGCGCCCATGGATTTGAAGTTCGATTTCAGCGCCGGCCCCGCCAAGCCGGGGTACACGCGCGTTGCCCCGGCCGCCGTCTACACGGACGATGCCGGCTACGGCTACGAGCCCGGCGCGCAGGTCGCCATGGGCGACAACGGCAGCACCACCACCAGCGACCGGCCCTTCCTGTTCTCCGCCAAGGTGCCCGAGGGCAACTACAACGTGACAGTCGCCTTTGGCGACTCCGCCGTCTCGACCACCACGACCGTCAAGGCGGAGTCGGGCCGCCTGATGCTGGAGCGTGTTCCGGTTCCCGCCGGCCAGGTCGCCGAGCGCACCTTCACCACCAATGTCCGCACGCCCCACCTGCCCAAGCTGCCGATGAATGCTACCGGGCGCGAAGAGGTGAGCCTGGACCAGTTCGACCGCGCCAACACACGCGACTGGGACGACAAACTCACCATTGAAATTGTCAGCTCCCATGCCGCGCTGCGCTCCATCGAGATCACCCCCGCGCCAGCCGCCCCGACCGTCTTCATCGCGGGCGATTCCACCGTCACCGACCGCGACGGCGGCGGCGATGTCAGTTGGGGACAGTTGCTCCCCCGCTTCCTCAAGCCGGGCGTTGCCGTTTCCAACCACGCCCAGTCCGGCGAGACGCTCAAGTCCTTTGCCAACTCCCTGCGCCTGGACAAGATCCTGAGCCAGATGAAGAAGGGCGACTATCTCTTCATCCAGTTCGCGCACAACGACTCGAAGGAAGCCTGGCCGCAGACCTATGTGGAGCCGGAGACCACCTACAAGGCCTACCTGAAGGTCTATGTCGCCGAGGCCCGGCTACGCGGCGCAACGCCAGTGCTGGTCACGCCCATGGATCGCGGCGCTCGCGGCACGGGCGCGCCCACCCACGGCCACGGCGGCTATCCCGAGGCGATGCGCGAGGTGGCCGATGAGGAAGATGTCCCGCTCATCGACCTGTACGAGATGAGCATTGCCTTGTATGCGGGCGCCGGCGCCGACGCCGCAAAGATTCTGGCCGATGGAACCCACTCCACCGCTTATGGCGGCTATGAATTCGCCAAGTGCATCGTGACGGGCATCAAGCAGAACGGTCTCTATCTCGCCGACTTCATCGTGGATGACTTCAAGGACTTCGGTCCAGCTCATCCCGACTCCGAGG
>JBEKCX010000256.1:0-4629 GCA_050014655.1 Occallatibacter sp.
GTGGCCATCGTCCGCGAACTGGGAGCGGAGTGAGGGCGAGGGAATAGGGAATAGGGATTGATCGTTCTCCGGGCGAACACAACTCGCCCTACGGCCCTTTGCGTCTCGGGATCGGAATCACGATCATTCGACCCTCCCGTTTGACCCTGCCCGCGCGTCTAACTAGACTTGCAGGCAGGGTTCCTCATGACGTTTCGTTGTTTTCGATCGCTTGCCGGTCTTTCGGCCGCTGTTTTGTGCCTGCTGGCGGGTCTCGCTCCCGCCCTGGCGCGGGCTCAATCCTCCGACAGCAGTTCCGGCAAAAACCAGAGTTCCTCTTCGCAGCCGGTCCAGCGGGAGAAGGCGCCATCGCTGGTCGATCCGGCCGGGCCGACGGTTTCGCTGGTCAGCGCGGAGCCGCTCTTCCTGATGGCCGCGGCGCTGAATGCCTGCGGTTACGACGACGGCCTGGACGAGAGCGCGCCGGTGCGGAAGCGGGTTCGCGACGAGATGGACCAGGCGCTCCGGAAGAGCGAGGACGCGCGCGCCAAGAGAGACAAGGTCTGCCTGTTCATCGCCCAGCACCGCATGACAGGCTCGGAGCGGGACATCTCGCAGTACATCTCGCTAGCGCTCTATTTGACGCCACCGCCGGAGATCGAAACCGCGGCGGAACTGGCGGAGATGCCGCCCGACTCGACGCAGGTGGTGGAGATTGTGCCGCTGCTCAAGGACTTTGTGGCGGCGGTGGACCTGCACGGGATCTGGCTGGCGGTTCACCGCATCTACGACGAGGAGGCCGACGGGCTCCACGATCCGCTGTCGAAGATGATCGTGGGAACCAATCTTTACCTCAAGATGCCGGCCTCGACCGACCCAGGGCGCCGGTTCCTGGTAGTAATCGAGCCGATGCTCTCGCCGCGCACGGTGAATGCCCGCATCTACGGGACCGACTATGTGGTGGTGGTTTCTCCGGTGAATGGGCAGATTCGCATGAGCGACGTGCGCCACACCTACCTGCATTACCTGATTGAGCCTCTGCTCCTCTCGCGGGCCGGCGCCATCGACCGCACGCAGCCGATTCTCAAGGAGATACGGGAGGCTCCGCTGGAGTTCCGTTTCCGCTCCGACACCCTGGCGCTGACCATCGAATGCCTGATCAAGGCCATCGAGGCGCGGACCATGGACACGGGCATTCCCCAGTACAAGATTCCGGCGGGCGTGGACCGGTCGGAGTTGCCGCGCTATGAGCATGAACGGCAGGTCTACCAGCAGAAGGTGGATGCCATCCGCTGGGCCACCGTGCGCCACGATATGACGCAGGGATTCGTGCTGACCCAGTACTTCTATGAGCAACTGATGAACTTCGAGAAGGATCCGGCCAGCCTGAAGGACACCATCGGCGAGATGGTCTACAGCATGGATGTGGAGCAGGAGGCGCGTCGCGCCCGCGATATCGAGTTTGACAAGGAGGCGGACGGTGAGGTGCTGGGGCGCAGCAAGCCGCGCAAACTGACCGGGCTGGATTTGGCTGAGGCGCGGCTGGCCAGCGGGGACGTGGCCACGGCCAGCTCCTTGGCGCGCCAGGTGCTGGCGTCGCAAACCGATACGCTGGAATCGGTGGCGGAAGGCGCGCGCGCCAACTTCATTCTGGCCAGGGCGGCTGTGCTTACCGGCCATCCGGAGCAGGCGATCGACGGCTTCCAGAAGACTCTGGCCACCAGCAAGGAGCCGCGTCTGCTGGCCTGGTCGCACATTTTCCTGGGCCGCATGCTGGACCTGGATTGCAAACGCGACCAGGCGGTTGCCGAGTACAGGGCGGCGCTGGCGGCGCGCGACGGGCAGCAGGATACGCGGCTGGCCGCCGAGCGAGGGGTGAAGGCCGCTTATGCCGTCAAGGGCCACAGTTGCGACGAGGATGCGGACGACGACTCGCCCGGCGACGGCGCAAGCAAGCCGGCCGGGGCCAATCCGGGAACTGCGAAGCCTGCGGGCGGCCCCGCGGGGCAGACTGGAGCCGCGAAGCCGCAGTGACCGGGCGCACGCGCCTTCAGGTTTCAGTGTGACGTATAACAAGTCAGGAGAAATCGGACCGATCGAGGCGCGATTGGAAGCAGTTTTGACCGATCTGGAAGCGGCGCTGGGGCATGGCTTTGCCAGGCCGGATCTGCTGGTGCGCGCGCTGACTCACCGGTCGCTGGCAAACGAACTGGCGGCCAACGAGCAGGCGATTGACAGCGGCCAGGAAGAGGCCGCCGTCACGGGAGACAATGAGCGCCTGGAGTATCTGGGCGACGCGGTGCTGGGGCTGGTGGTGGCCGAGGCGCTGTTCAAGTCGCATCCGGAGTGGAACGAGGGCGAACTTACCCGTGTCCGGGCGAAATTGGTGAGCCGGCAGCATCTGGCCGAGGTGGCTGCGGCCATCGATCTGGGAAGCCGCCTGCGGGTGAGCCGGGGCGAGGATCGCGGCGGCCTCAGGCGCAAGAGCACCGTGCTCTCGAATAGCATGGAGGCAGTGATGGGCGCGCTCTTCCTGGACGGCGGCCTGGAGCCGGTGAGAGCCTTTGCCCGCCGCTGGGTGATGGGCGAGGCAGCCGAGCTGTTGGCCGAGGAGTTGCGCTCCGGGGCGGCGCTGGGCAACTACAAATCGGCGCTCCAGGAACACCTGCAGGCGGCGCGGATCGGAACGCCGGCTTACCGGCTGAAGAGTGAAACCGGTCCGGACCACCGCAAGCGCTTTCTGGTCGAGGTCCGGCTCAAGACGGACGAGGGAGAGCCGGGCAAGCCGCTGGCTCGCGGCATGGGGAGCACCAAGAAGCAGGCGGAGCAGGATGCGGCGCGGCGCGCACTCGACCGTCTGGCGGCAGCCGGGGCCAAGGCCGGCGCCCCGGAACGCAGCCCGTTGGGTGGGGAAGAGATGGAGCAGGCAGAGCGATGAATGCACCTGGACAACCTGGAAGAGAGCCGGGCGCATCCGCCCGCCCGTCCGAGAAGCCGCTTGCGCAACAGCGGCTCCATCAGCCCACCGTGCCCAAGGCGTTCGCCACTTTGCTTTCGCTGGTGGTGGTGGCGCAGTTTCTGAACACCTTTGTGCTCCAGCCCTACCTCATCCCCTCGGAGAGTATGGAGCGCACCCTGCTGGTGGGAGATTTTCTATTGGTGAACAAGCAGGTTTATGCGCCCGCCGGCCGCCTGAGCCGGTGGCTGCTGCCCTATCGCGAGGTTGCGCGCGGAGACATCGTTGTCTTCCACCATCCCCAGTACCCATATATCATCAAGCGGGTGGTGGGCGTTCCCGGCGACCGGCTGCGCATCGAAGATGGGCTGGTGAAGGTGAATGGCCAGGCTCTGGAGGAACCTTACGCGGCCTTCGAGCCTGCCCCGCCAGATCCCTTCCCCGACGACTTTCCCGCCAAGGTGCGTGTCGATCCCAGGGTCGATCCGGTGTGGTGGAGGCAGATGCAAAGCCTCACCCGCGACGGCGACCTGGTGATCCCCGCGGGTGAGTACTTTGTTCTCGGCGACAACCGCAATCATAGCTACGACTCCCGCTTCTGGGGGTTTGTGCCGCGGCAGGCGATTGTGGCCCGGCCCCTGGTCATCTATTTCTCGGTTGCCCGCCCCTCTGCCACGGATGTGCGGCAGGCCGCGGATGATAGACTCGGACACGACGGGCAGGTGTCCGCGAAACTGAGTGGATTTGCGCGCTGGAAGCGCTTCTTCCGCGTGGTGCATTAGGTACAGCAGGCGGTCGATTCCGATCTCAAGCGGCCTGAAGAAAGGAGAAAGTCGGATGGATCAAGTGAGTCAGGAGCTTCTTCAATACGCCGAATTGAGCATGAGGATGGTGCCGGCGGTTCTGGCCATCGTTATTGCGAGTCTAGCCCGAAAGCTCGCTGGAAAGGGATGGCTGGTAGCAACCGTTGTCATCAATTTTGTGACCATGGTCGGGTTCTCGATCGTCAACATCCTGCTCAATCACAGAGTTCTCGATTTCGATGCCGCTCCCCGGTGGTATGCCGTATTTAGCATGATCGGCGTAGTGGGGATGTATTGCTTCGGGATTTTCATCTTTTCAAACTACATGGCTTCGCGTTTGACGCTGAATGTGAACGAACTTCTGTTTTCCTTTTCCGGCCGGATTCCGAGATCCGCATTTTGGATATGGGTGTGCATCGCCTATCCGTGCGGCACGTTGATTGGGTTTCCTATCTATCAAATGCTCACGGAATCGGGCAGATTCAGATCTGCGGGCAGTCTAGGAATTCCTGTGTTCATCCTCCTCCTGCTTTACGCTTGTTGCTGCATTCTGAGCACCTGGATGGCCCTGGCTGTCTACGCCAAGCGCTGGCATGACTGTTCGAAATCCGGCTGGATGACGCTCATTGTCTTGTTGCCGGTCATTGGAGGCTTCTGGCTTATCGGCTATTGCGGATTCGTCCGCGGAGCAGACGGTCCCAATCAGTACGGCGAGAGCCCCTTCAACCTTCAACCCGGCCTGGCGGATCAGAACAGCGTTGCGGGGAACGCCTAGCAACGCCGCTCACCGCGATGCCGGTTATCGCGTTGGCCATAACCATGGATGCAATTCGGGACGGATGGGCCAGTTTCCATCCTCTTCAACATCAGGTTTTCCTTGAAAGATCTCCG
>JBEKCX010000257.1:0-4625 GCA_050014655.1 Occallatibacter sp.
CAAGTGGCGGGCAGGAAAGCAACTGCGCCATCATAGAGCGTGACCGGCATTCCGCCCACTCCGTCGACAAACTCCTGAATCTCCAGTTGCAGCTTGCCCGGACTCAGGCTCGACTGCCCGCCTACGGCAATTGGCCCGCTATCTCCGAAGCTGCGGTACATGGCCAGCTCCCGTTCGCTCTCAGCGCAATGCACCCTTGCGCGAAGCGTGTATCGGTTGGCCGCATTCACCGAATAGGCCGTACCCGCGGGCGTTCCCAGAATGAGCGGCTGCAATGTTACCGCTCCGGTACCCGGCTGCGCCGCCGCCAGAAAGCCCGCAATGCATGAGGATTGCGTATCCATGCCGATAAAGAAGCCGGCTAATACGCCTGTGCTGCCCGGTGAAAGAGTAACTCCCGCGGCCTCCAGCAGCAATGTTCCGCTCATCTCCACCGGATCGAGCCAGCTCAGCAGCGTTTCTCCGTCGGTGCCATTGCCCCCGTCCATTACCAGACCGCCCTGGCCAAGGCTGAAAGAATTGGATCCGTCCATGACGCCCCAAACGCGCTCATCGATCTCACTCTCGTTGAAGAGTTCATCGATGATCGTGGACTTGGATGCGGCGGGAAAGAACGGGCCGGCGGCCAGATAAAACTCGGTTGTAACTCCATCGCCCAGAAAATACTCGGTTACATAGGCAACCGGCTCATGTTCTCCGCAAACTGTTATATCGTTCGCCAATGCGCGCTTGATGCTGGCTGTGAATGTGAGATTGGCCAGGCTCAGGCTGCCGTCGGTCTCATTCAATGGATGCACCGCGCCCGGCACAGCCGACAGCGTGAGCGCTCCATTGACCGCGCGATACGCGGCCCGCGCCTGACTCGCCACCTCTCCGGCACTCGTGCTCCAGGACGCACCCGGTTCGGGAACGAAGTTGCTCACCGTGGCGCCTAACGAAAGCCCCGCGGTAGAGAGCGCCGCCGATCCGGTGCGAGTCACCAGCGCGGTCATCAGCGCCCCGGCGGTCTCGCCTGTGATGCCCGTGCTGGGCGGCATCAGCAATTGGTCCAGCAGCAACTCGTCGCTCACCGCCTGGATTGCAATCCGGTAGCGCGGACCTTCGATTGCGAGCCCTGCATACTCCGGCAGCGGAGTTACCGCGATATAGCCCGTGAAGTAAGTCGTGCCATCGTCGCCCGTCACTGCCAGAGACTGGTTGCAAATGGGCGCCGCCAGGCTGCCGTTGGCCGGCAGGCTCAGCCATAACTGGCAGATGGAGGGCTGGTTCAGCTTGCGCTCGATCGTCAGCGGCCGTGCTCCATCGAGGGCGGCCGTGTAGTCCTGCCCCTGGATCGTAATCTTCATCGTGACTCTCCGACTCGCTGGCTCTCTGACTCGCCGGCCTGTTTACACCAGCGCCATCGCCGCCGGCAAAAAGCTCCGATAACAGAGCACATGTTCTCCATCCAGCGGATCGATAACCGGCAGCGCAAGGAACTGTCCCTTGAGCAGCACCCGCGCCTGCCCGTCCTGATGCTTGCCGTCCAGAGGGATGACCGTTTCTTCCGCGCCAACCATGGTCTGCAACCGCGGATAGTGGAAGAAGATCCTCTCTCCCTGGCTGCCCTGCATCACAAACAGCGCCGACCACTCCTGGTAGAAACTCCCGCCTTCGCGGTCGACGAATCCAGTTACCGCCTGCAACTTCGCACCAGCCGCCGGCGCGCCGCCCGGCAGAGGCTCGGCCAGCGTAAGTCCGGTCGAGTTTACCTGCGAAACCAGTCCGACGTTGAAGGTCACGCGCCGAATGTAGTCCACGTCGGTCAGCGCCTGGCGCACATACGCGCCCGCAACCGGCGCGCCCACAAAGCCCGTCTGCCCGGTGTAATCCACATCCAAAGCGATGATCGAACCGGGCGAAAACTTCGCCGCGTCCGTTGCCGCCAGCGCCACAAACCCGGATGTCGATCCGCTTTGCGGAGTTACCGCCGGAGCCGCCTGCGCTCCATCCGCCGCCGGGGCCGCCCCGCTCGCCGGAGCCAGAACATTCATGTGCTGCGAGCCCGTTGCCAGCGCCATGGTCAGCTTTGTCCAACTCAGAAACTGCAAGCTCACCTGCGCCTGGAGCGTCTCGCGCACCTGCTCCAGCGTGGCGGCTGGGATGCCCGCCAATACGGGCGATGTTTTGCTGGCCGGCTTGCGCGTGAACTCTTGAATCCAACCTAAATCGATCCACGGAGCCGGCGGAGCGTCCAGGCTGAACACGCCCTGCTCCGCCGGATCGAAGAGCACCGGCGTCTGTGTGGCGCGATTCACCGGCGCAAAATACCCTCGAACCCGCCTTGCCACCGGCGCGGGAGCCGAAAACCAATTCGCCGCCATTTACTCCCCCTGCTCCTGGTAGCTGTAGACCATCACCTTGACCGACCGGCTCAACTGGTCCCGCTGGACCATGACCGGCCCGAACCCCGGCTCGTCCCAGAACACCTGCGTCAGCATCGCCGTTGGCGGCGTCGCCGTGTAATTGAGTTTGGGAGTATAGAAGGGCTGGATCATCGCCACCAGTTCCTCGTCCATCTGGCTCAGCGACCGGCCGCGGTCCAAGCCACCGAAGCTCTGCGTTCCGCAGGTCTGATAAAGGATCTCGCACTCTTCGGCCGCCATCGTGGACGCTAAGTCCAAATCGACAGCCAGTCCCAGCCAGCGCAGCACAAATACATCGTTGGGAAGCTGGCTGAAGGGCGCTTCCGCCTCCTCCACCAGAATTCCCGGCCGCACCGTCCCACGCAGTAAGATGGTCCGCTCCGGGTTGATCGTGGTCAGCCGCGCGCGCAGCGCCATATAAAACGAATCTCTCGCATTCTGCATGAGGTTGCTCCGCAACAGAGATCAGGGGTCAGAGATCAGAGATCAGAAGACGGCTTGGCGCATGCTTCCATGTGCGCCAACTTCCGGATTTGTACATTCCTGCAATCCTTTTGCATGGCGATCACCTAACTGTTCTTTGACCCCTGATCTCTGATCTCTGCTTTTACACCGCCTGCTGGCGCGCCTCGCGCAACAACAACCGGTAGAGATAGACCCGGCCGAAGGCTTCGTTGGAAGCGATCGACTCAATCAAATAGTCCTGCCCAGCCACGGTGACGGCCAGCGTCAAGGCGAAGAGGGATTGAGCCGACTGGAGGTCCAGCGCGTTCACCTGCTGCTCCACGCCGGTCGCCGACACCAGAAGCTCCCACTTCGACTCACCGCCCTCGCGCCACGTTGGCCTCAGCTTGCGCATGACCACCGGGCTCACCACCACATCGAAGAAGGTTGTCGCCACCAGCCCCAATTCGGACTGGTTCGTATCCGCATTTGTGCCCGTCACCCGCAGAAGGGCCGTCGTTCCTGCCACGCTCCGCAGCAGCGCATCGGCCAGCATCTGCGGCGCTCCCACGGGGTTCCGCGGCGCCGTATCGCTCATCGCTCACCCCAGCCTGCTCGCAATGTAAGGACGAAGCCAGGCCTGCACCGTTTCGTCCACCAGCGAACTCGAGAAATACTGCATCTGCATCGTGTCGATCTTGGTCTTGCTGGCGTTCAGCGCCGGCGTGGACTGCGCATTGCGCACAATCTGCGCGCAAGCCGACTTAACGTCGTCGCCGATCGTCGCCAGCCCCGCCGTGTAGGTCACGGCCACTTCGTTGTAAGGCAGTCCCAACACATTCCAGGGCAGCGTCAGCTCTCCCGTGTTGGGGTCAAAGTCCACCAGGTTGGGATCGATCGCCGTCCACTGGCCGGGCAGTGAAAACGCCAGCGCAATCTCTAGCAGCGCATCGTTCGGAAGCTCTCCACGCCGCGGCTTCGCATAGCGGCCCGAGATGCTCACGATCGGCGTCGTGGCCGTTCCCAGGGGCGCCAGAGGCAGATAGCTCAGCAACGCCGTCTGCGATCCCTTTGTCAGCCGCAAGCGTTCCGTGTACTGGATCACATTCAGGTCCGGCCGCCTGCAGAAGCTGTTGATCAATGCCGTGGCGGCCGTTATCCAGTCCGCCGTCGTTCCAGCCGGCAATCCATAATTCGGGTAATCCGCTGGCTGCAGATATGCCATACCTTTTCCTTTCAAGAAACAGGGAACAGGGAATAGGGAGTAGGGAGCAGGGAGCAGGGGACGGGAGACAGGGAGCAGAAAACGGCAAGCAGAGTTCCGCTTGGTTCTCTTGTTGTCTTCTGTTCCCTGTTCCCTATTCCCTGGTCCCTACTCCCTGCCTTTCGCCTACCGGTCCACCAGAACCTGGTAATGCGCGTAGTTGGCCCCCTTCACCACCGGAGCGCCGAACTTGACCGCCACGTACTGGTAAGTCAACGAGTTCGGCAGACCAAGCTGGAAGATGCGCGGCGTGGGATCGCCGAGCCAGTGATACTCGATCAGATCCTCGGTCACGATGTAGGCCGGCAACACCGCCGAGCCCGTTCCAGGCGTGCCCGTGTAGCTCAGGCTCCAGTCCGGAATCAGGGGCAGATCGCCCGCCTGCGTCGACAGCATCTTCACCCTGAAGCCGCCCGTGATCTGGTCGGTGTTCAGCACCACGTTGTACTCGGTCTTCATCTCCTGATCGATCAGATCCAGCAGCACCGGATTGGCGTAGATGGCCGTGGGCC
>JBEKCX010000258.1:0-4621 GCA_050014655.1 Occallatibacter sp.
CTCCTATAGTGCTGCAACATTTGCACGATACGCGGCCGGTCGAGATAAAGCATGCCGAAGCGAAGGTAATTATACAGTTGTATTCTGCCGATGGCATCAAGAAAGGGCCGCCGCTCCCGGTCGGGACGAAACCTGTGCTGGAGCACGAGATCGGGGATGGAGAGAATCTCGGCGCCCGCAAGCCACAGTCTCACGCTGAATTCAGGCTCAGCCGCGCCATAGACGGGCAGGGCGGTATCGTATCCGCCCGCGCGGCGAAACAGCTCCGCGGGAAGGATGGTGGCGGCGCATGGGGCTACAGGCACATAGCCGCCGTGCTGCGCGGGATGTCTTAGCCAGCTTACTCCCATCGACGGAATTCGCAGCGTGCATCCATACCCGCGAAAAGAAGAGGCCATATCCGAGATGGCCGCGCACAAGACGCGGTTCTCGCGGATGTTCTGACGGATGGGCAGGTCCCAGTTCAGCGGAAACAGTACATTCGCATCGGTGATGAAGAGAATGCCGGCCAGCGCGGCGAATGCTCCGGCGTTGCGGGCGAAAGGAATCCCCGACCACCGCGGCAGCCTGATCACATCTACCCTAACCCGGTCTCGATGCCATGAAAACGATTCGGCGATTCCGCTGCAACAGTCGTCAGACGAATTATCGTCCACCAGCACAATCTGCAAGGGAAACCGGTCGGAGCGGCCGGCAGTTATGGATGCGACCGCGGCCTTGAGCCGGTCTCCCTCGTTGCGAACGGGTATTACAACGCTCAGGACCGGCTCATTGGCCAATGCAGTCACGCTGCTTAACCCCCAGACCTGAGATTCACGATGCATCCGCTTTCGCGCGTTTGTTGAGCGCCACTGCCGACACCGTGCCGAGCACGGCAATCGTGCCGGTAACCGCGACCAGCGACACGATACCCGCAATCGCCGTTCCCCGTCCCCCATTTGAGGGCTTAGTGCAGCAGGAGCCAGTGGGGGCAGCCTGGGAGCAGCAAGCACTGGTTGCGGCCGAGCAGACAACCCGGCGCACAAGACCCGAAACGGCGCAGCCGATCCCCTTGGCCAGATTCCACTGCTCATCGCTGACGCCCACGGCCCTTGCCAAGGTCTTCGGGTCGGCGATCAGCGACTTGGCAAGCCCAGGGTTTTGCAGCATGCTGGCAACAAATCCATTCATTTCGCTCATTCCTTCTCCTTCGCAATGGCGACCGTGGCGACGATGCCCGCGGCAGCGACCAGGCCCACGATTGCGGCCAATCCAACCACGCCCACGACTGCCACCGAGTTGGAGCTGCCGCCGAGAATCGAGGTGAGGGTTGGAGGCGCTGCGGGCGGAGCTGGAACCGGAGCCGGGACCGGCGGCGGCAGAACGGGGAAGTCGAAATGCGCGCTCCCCTTGCTGCCTGTGGAACCCGTAGACGGATGATGCGACCCAGTGCTGCCGGTGCCGCCGGGAGGCGCTGAAGCCTTGAGGGCGGCCAAAAGAGCGGTTCCGTTCGGGCTCCCAAAACCGGTGCAGGGATCCCAACCGGGGCCGGCGTGGTAGAGGCCGCCCTTGCCCTGGCTGTCGTTGTCGCCCTGGGTGACGTCTTGGAAGCACTTGCTACTGACAGCGCTCTGATAGATCAGTGTGTTGAGGAAGCCCACCGGCTTGCCGAGGCTTTGGCCACAGCGGGCGATCAGTGCGGCATACAAGGGCGCCACGGCGCTGGTGCCGCCAACAACCAAATGCTTACCCTTGACGACCACCTGATACCCGGTTGCCGGGTCGGCATCTCCCGCAACATCGGGCACGCCGCGGCCGCCGGTGTTTCCCACAGGCGGGGCAGGAACCGTGACGCTGGACTGGTAGGCCGGCTTGGGGAAGAACTGGCTCACGCCGCCGCCTGTTCCCTCTCGCACCTGATTACCGTTTTCATCGGTGGTCAGCGCGTTCCATACGGTCTCGCTGGTGATGGTGTTGCCGGACGCGACCAGGTTCGTACCGCCGCATCCCAGCGCATGGGGCGCGGCAGCGGGAAAGTCGACGCACAGAGCGCTCGTCCCGTCGAATGAGTCGTCGTCTCCCGAGGCGATACACACGGGAATGCCCAGTTGCGCCGCATGCTGCAAGGCGGTTTCAAACTGCTGATTCATCTGGGCGGTCCCGGCGTTTTCGGGGCTTCCCCAACTGACGGAAATAGCGATTGGCTGCGGAGTAGCGGTGATGGCCGCGTTGAGCGCTGTCAGAAAATCCGCATTGGACTCCGACGGCGCAAAATACACCAACTGCTTGGCTCCGGGGGCCAACGCGCCGGCGATCTGGATATCGAGCGCCACCTCTATCTCATCCAAAGTAGGCTTGGGGCCGCTGGTAACCACATTCTTTCCGCCACCGACGGATACAGCGGTAATGGACGGCATTTTAATGCCGATGCCCTGAAAGAAAGTAACCAGATCGGACTGCAAAAACCCGCCTGCCAGCTCAATCACAGCGATGGTCTGGCCGGTGCCATCCAGGCCGGAGGGGAAGTTATAGATCTGGCCGACGGCGACAGGCGAAAAGGACGACGAAGGCGCGGCGGCGGAGATCGACCGCGGCTCGAGCCTGCGACAATGCGGCCTGGCCTCCGGGCGCGTATCCAGGCCCAGCACGGCGCGCACGATCGGCAGCAACTTTTCCGGGATCGTAATTCCGCCGGTGCGATGGCGATACTCGCCGTCTTGAATCTTCACCGCATCGAGAGTTACTCCGAAGGCCCGGCTCAGATTGGCCACGGTGCCATGAAGTTCGATGGACCGCGTCGAGGCGCATTCGTTCTTCGGGGTGAGGTTGAATTCCTTCGCAAAGTCGCGAATCGCCATAAAGTCGTTGGCGCTGGCGCCGTAAGTGGCTGCGTATTCCTCATTGCTGATAAAGTGCCCAGGCCGGGTAATCGGCAGGGGCTCTTCCTTGCCGCGAACATACACCGTTACATGCGTCAGTTCCGATCCGTTGGCGGGCCCGATCCGCACTGCCCCAGGCGCGGGCGCACGATAACTTCCAGGCAGGATCACTCTAGCGTCTGACATGAAGGTCTCTCTCCTTTGCGGTTGCGCGCCGGTGGGTTATCCACGGAGCGGGGAGGTGTTCTTGGCGACGGGGAGTAGCGCCGTCCGTCGATTCGAGGGAATTCTATCCTAGTGGTCCAGAGCCGTCAACCGGGACCTGTGGCGGCGCCCAACCGCGAGTTGCAACCTCTCGATTGGGGAGGATGCCGCACGGGCCGGCGGCGGTTTCTAGTACCCAGACCATGTGGATTCGTGCTTTCCCAGGTCCCCAAATGCCAGGGACCTGGGGCACCCAGGGCTTCTGCTTGGACTACGAAATCTCATGGATACAGCACTACGGTTCGTTGCTCGCCACCCATCGGGCGCGAACCTGGAGCTGATACCGCTTTCTCCTGAGCTGTACAGGCATGGCGAGACCCTCGGTGAAGAAGTCCGCAAACACCGGCGGACGAGACCCGAAGATGCTCAGGCCGGGGTTGGGCGCAGAATCGGCGCTCTCGGCTGCGGTGCGGGAAGGGGCCGATAGCGTGCCTGGGTCGAGCGCAGCCAGCGACAGCCGCTCCGGCAGCCGCCCCTCGGTGCGCGCGATATGGCCATAAAGCCGATGATACCCTTTGCCGAGCAGCATCCTGTCTCCCAACTCCATCACCATCACCTGGCTGAGAACCTCCTTCGGTCCAAATCCGCCCTGGGGATGGACTCCAAAGAGAAACTCGCCGTGGGGCAGATCGATATCGATGTCGGTGTCGAAATTCCTGCGCGCGAAGGTGATATTGAGGTTGGGATTCCGGGACACAGTGGGCAGCGCCTGCTCCATCCAACTGTCTCCCTGGTTGCACCTCTCCGCGTAAGCCATGGCTACATCGATAGCTATATGATGCTGCGCCACCACCAGCGCCATGGGGTCGATCTTGACCACCTGCGCGTTCGTGATACCCAGGCCGCCGAGATACTTCAGAAAGCGTTCCGCGTGGTCGCGCTCTTCTTCACTCAGCGGTTCCCGCGCCGGAGTTACGAGGGCTCTTTCCGGCAGAGACGCGGCGCGCTCCCGCCACTCGCGCCACAGCCGCTCAGCGTCTTCCTCGGTCAGGTCCGGTTCAAACAGACAGTCCTCGAGCAAAAAGCGGATGGCCTTCTCCCGATCCATCCATCCCAGAAGAGCGACGCCGGAATAGGTCGCGGCGCGATGGGGAGCAACGGTTTCATCCTGCAAATCGGCGCCGTCTTGCGGAGGCGCCGGACTATCGGTGGTGCCTGTCATGCCATTTACCCCGTAACGAGTGCTATGACCAAATGACTTCGGACCTTGAGTTCAAGCTATCCCAGGTCCCAAACTCGGGACCTGGGGCACCCAGAGTTGGTACAAGTTCATGCGCTCAGAGACTAGAGTCATTCATTTCGGCCGCGGGCGCGGATGGTCCACGTCCACTTCGGCAGTCTACCACTCACGGCGCGGGCGCAAGGACCGGATTCCGGGGACAGCAGGGCCGACGCATATAAATGGACCAGTCTTGCTATATGCAAAACGGGGTGATGCTGTGAGAAGGGGATATGGACAATCCCCTGAAGTATTTTTCTGAGTTGACAGACCCTCGGGT
>JBEKCX010000259.1:0-4617 GCA_050014655.1 Occallatibacter sp.
CGGCGGAGATCGAGGGCTGAGCGCCGGGGTGAATGGTTGCGGGAAGGCCGGCCCAGATTTGCCACAAGCTGGGGCGATCTCATAGTCTGGCCTTCATCATGAGTAAACGAATTCTCGCCCTCGTTCCGCTTTTTGCCCTCACCCTGCCGCTCAGCCTTACTGCACAGGCGCCTTCGCTCTCCATCCAGGTGGATCGACCGACCGCCAAGGTCAGTCCGATGCTCTACGGGCTGATGACCGAGGAGATCAACTTCTCATACGACGGCGGACTTTATGCGGAGCTGGTCCGCGACCGCGCCATCGGGCATGGATGGGGCGCTCTCCAGCACTGGACGCTGGTGGAGCACGGGAGCTCCGCGGCGAAGGTTTCAGTGGATGAGACGGCTGGCCCGAGCGCCGCGCTGCCGCGCAGCATCAAGGTAAGCGTGACCTCGGCGACCGATGCCGGACCGGCCGGCATCCAGAACGACGGCTATTGGGGCATCGCTGTGCGGCCGCGAACGACCTACAGCGGCTCATTTTATGCCAAGAGCGACAATGCTCGGATCCCGGTGACCGTGAGCCTGGTCAACGATCAGACGGGCACGGTTGCGGCCAGCGCAACCGTCGAGGGGCTGACCGGCGAGTGGAAGCAGTACACATTTACGCTCCGGACCGAAGACGTTCCCGTAACGGCGAACAACCACCTGATTCTGACCATTGCGCGGCCGGCGACGGTGTGGTTCGATCTGGTTTCGCTCTTTCCGCCCGCCTATCTCGATCGCCCGCACGGCAACCGCATCGACCTGATGGAGAAGCTGGCGGCCATGCATCCGAAGTTTCTGCGCCTGCCGGGCGGCAACTACCTGGAGGGCGATCACATAGCGGAGCGCTTCGAGTGGAAGAAGACCATCGGCCCCTGGGTTGACCGGCCCACGCATCCCAGCCCGTGGCATTACCGCTCGTCGGACGGCATGGGGCTGCTGGAGTTTCTGGAGTGGTGCGAAGATCTGAAGATTGAGCCGGTGCTGGCGGTCTATGCCGGCTACTCGATGGCCCAGGAGCACGTGGAACCGGGTCCGGCGCTTGAGCCTTACATCCAGGATGCGCTCGACGAGATCGAATATGCGACCGGCGGCGCCGATACAAAGTGGGGCGCCGAGCGGGTAAAGGACGGGCACGCCGCGCCGTTTCCGCTTCATTATGTGGAGATTGGCAACGAGGACTGGTTCGACAAGTCGGGCTCCTACGACGGCAGGTTTGCGCAGTACTTCAAGGAGATCAAGCAACGCTATCCGAACTTGCAGTTGATTGCCACCACAGCGGTGAAAAGCGTGAAGCCGGACGTGCTGGACGAGCACTTCTATATGTCGGCTGAGGAGTCGCTGAGCGACGCCAATCATTACGACAAGAGCGACCGCAACGGGCCGAAGATCTTTGTGGGCGAGTGGGCGACGCGCGAGGGCGAGCCGACGCCCAACCTTAAGGCGGCGCTGGGCGACGCGGCCTGGATGACGGGCATGGAACGCAACAGCGATCTGGTCATCATGGCCAGCTATGCGCCGCTGTTTGTGAATGTGAATCCCGGCGGGATGCAGTGGGAGACGGACCTGATCGGCTACGATGCGCTTTCGAGTTACGGATCGCCGAGTTACTGGGCGCAGGTGATGTTCGGCAGCTACCTGGGCACGGAGGTAGTGGCAACGGCCTTGACCGATGCCGGGCCGCGGATGTATGCCTCGGTGACGCGCGACGACAAGCTGCGCAAGCTCTTCATCAAGGTGGTGAATACGTCGTCGGAGACGGCGCCGGTGACCATCTCGCTGAGCGGCGTGGAGAAGGTGCAGCCGGAGGCGAAGCTGGTTACTTTGAGCGGCAAAACGCCCAATGCGACTAACACTATCACGAACCCCGAGGCTATCGTTCCCGTGGAGCAGAAGGTCACGGTGGATGCACCTAAGTTCCAGCAGAGCTTCGCGCCTTACTCGATCAATGTGCTGGAAGTCAGTTACTGAACAGAGATCAGGGGTCAGAGATCAGGGAACAGGGAACAGGGATCAGGGATCAGGGATCAGGGAACAGCCGGAAGGGCGGCTGGCGGTGGGGCGGGCCGGTGCTTGGCGCGCAGATAGGCGACGAGCTGGGCAATCTCCGCGTCGGTTAGGGAATCGCCGAATGCCGGCATCTTCTGGCCGCCATTGAGAATCTGATTCGTGATCTTGGCCGGGGTCCAGACCTTGTCCTTGGGGAGGTTCGCCAGATCCGGTCCCTTCTTGCCCCCCGAGCCGCCGGGGCCGTGGCAGTGGACGCAGCCTTTCTGCGCGAAGAGGAGCGCGCCGGCCTGCTCGTCGGCCTTGGTCTTCGCGCTGTCGAAAGCGCGAGCCGGGAGCGCGGCAAGAAGCAACAGGATTGGCAATAGGGCGAGGCAGGCCAGACGAGGAATCACGGAAGCCATTCTCGCATCTCGGCGGGCCGCCCGCCTCCATCTTTCGGTGGTGTGATGGCGGCTGACTGGATGGGCTGGATGAGGCAAAGTGTGTGAATCTTGAGGAGAATTCACGATAGGGTAACGGTAAGTTATAGATTGCAAATGCGGGTGCAGTTGGGCGTACGAATACAAATGGGCTGAAGGCGGCATGAATCGATTACTGCACTTCGCGCACGGTCACGATTGTTTGGAATTCGGGTCGGGACTCGGGTTGAGTGGCATCCAGTAACCTGGCGGTGGGTCCAATGGCGTGATCGCGCCAATTTCGAGTGCATAAAGGTCTCGCCATCCCGACAGCTGAGACTCCATGGCGAATGCGGTAAATGCGGCAAGGGATGCATCCCTTTCATGGTCATTGGCTCCCTGAACCTTGTCACCCACAATGTACTCGCTGAGGTCGATCAGGGCTACATCGCCTGGGCGGTGGGCGGGGGTTGCCTTGCCGACTAGCCAGAGCAATGCCTTGGGATGAGCTTCTGTGATGGAAAGTCCCTTCGGTAACCTCCGTTGGCATATCATGGCCGCGATGATTCCTTGAATCAGGCAGGCCCCTCGGAGAGCATTAACGGCACCTACAGTTCCGCCGTGGGCGCCGAGATGCGTAATAGCTCTTCGCACCGTCTTGTCTGCACGCCGGTCACCGTCTGGAATCCAGAACAGAGGCGCGTCGATTCCGACTGCGTTGATCTTGGCATTGCCCGCACATTGAACAGCGGCCTCATACGAGCCCTGTGCGTGATCGGCAATTCCCCGACCGACAAGTTTGAGGGGGAGTGTCTCGCCGGAGAGAATCGCCCACCCGAATCCACCAATCCCTCCGGGATCAAGGCCCACGTATGTGCACATAATCCAATTATGCATTCACCATCTGCGGTCAGGTTGCGAACTTCGAGCCAAGCATGCAGGAGCGCCAGCGGGTCGCGCCGTTTGACAAGGCTCTTGCCTCATTCCATTCCCCTTCCTCAATGCCGGAAGTGGCGGATGCCGGTGAAGACCATGGCCATGCCCAGCTTGTCGGCGGCGGCGATCACCTCTGCGTCGCGCACCGAGCCTCCGGGCTGGATGACGGCGGTGGCCCCGGCCGCGGCCACGGCTTCCAGTCCGTCGGGGAACGGAAAAAATGCATCGGAGGCGGCGACGCAACCCTGGAGCGGCAGCGCGGCTTTCATGGCGCCGAAGCGGGCGGCGTCCACGCGGCTCATCTGGCCCGCGCCCACGCCGAGGGTCTGGCCGTCGCGGGCGTAGACGATGGCGTTCGACTTGACGTGCTTGCAGACCCGCCAGGCGAAGAGCAGGCTGCGCAGCTCCTCGGCGGTCGGCGGACGCCAGGTGACCACCTTCAACTCCGACTCGGCGACCCGGCCTGTGTCGGCATCCTGCAATAGCAGGCCGCCGGAGACGTGCTTGACCACCGGGCGCGGCGGGGCGGCGAGGACTTCGACCAGGCGCAGATTCTTCCTGGCGGAAAGGCGCTCGCGGGCTTCGGCGGTGAAGTCCGGAGCGGCGATGGCCTCGACGAAGAGCTTGGCGATCTCCGCCGCGGCGTCCCCATCCACCGCGCGATTGATGCCGATAACCCCGCCGTAGGCCGAGACCGGGTCGCAGGCCAGCGCCTTCTGGAAAGCCTCCAGGATGGTTGCGCCGGTGGCCGCGCCGCAGGGGTTGGTGTGCTTGACGATGACCACCGCCGGCTCGTCGAACTCCTGGGCCAGCTCACAGCAGGCGTCCAGGTCGACGAGGTTGTTGAAGCTGAGTTCCTTGCCCTGGAGCTGGCGAGCGCCGGCGATGCCCAGGCCCGTGCCGTCTGCATAGAGCGCGGCGCGCTGGTGGGGATTCTCGCCGTAGCGCAGCGGCTGCGCCAGCGGGAGGTTGATGCGCAGAGTTGCGGGCAGGCTGGCAGCGTCGAACTCGGCGGCTGCATCCGGCGCGGGCGCCTCGGCAATTCTGTCCAGCATGTTGGCGATGGCCGCGTCGTAGGCTGCGGTGGTGGCAAAGGCCTGGCGCGCCAGCCGCCAGCGGGTCTCACGGCTCAGTGCGGCGCCGGAGGCGCTTTTTATCTCTTCGACGAGAGCGGGATAGTCGGAGACGCGGGTCACAATGGCCACGTCCTCGAAGTTCTTGGCCGCGGAGCGCACCATCGAGGGGCCGCC
>JBEKCX010000260.1:0-4617 GCA_050014655.1 Occallatibacter sp.
TACATACGCATCCAACTGCGCTTGAAGAGTTGCGCACGGCTTCGCCGGCAGAGATTTCATTGCGCCGGGATTGAGCTTCGCCAATGCTCCCGAACCGTCGAGATCCCAGGAAAAGAACCTGTCCAAGGGCGCTGCGCCGGGGCGAAGCACCTTCAGAGACTCTCCTTTGTACCTGACCGGCGCGCCCGACGCGACGCAACTCGTGATCGCCTTCAGCTCTTCGGATGAAGTATTCTCCAAATGAATGCCGGGGACAGGCGCAAACAACTCCTCATGCCTGCAAAAGGAAACGCCGCTGGTGACGCCCCATAACATGCAGACGGAGTGACCGAAGCGCTCGGCAAAGTTCTTTACCTGGCGCATAAGGAGATAGCGATGCCGGACTCCGCTTGTGGGCGTCGCTGCGCATAAGACGAGCTTTGACATTTCGTTGGCGCTCCCGCTTCGGAGTTTTGGCGATGCCCGCGCATTTGCTTCAGAATCGGACGCGCATCTCTGACGCTCAACGCGGCCCGCGCGACTCCGACGGAGATTACCCGAATTTCGGAGTAGATTGCGAAGCAACCAGGCGCCATTCGCCATCGATCTTACTATACACGCGAAGGTAACGGAAAGTGTGCTCTCCGCCGTCAAATTGCAATGTCGCGGTCCCGGTCGAAGTTGCTACACCACCGTGAAACTTGATGGTTCGCTCAGTGTGGACGTGATGCGCGAGGCTCCCGGAGCCGGATTGGATGGATGCAACGAAGCCGGCCTTTGTTTGCGGAACGCCGGCGGAAGTTGCGCCCTGGTACTCATCATCCAGCAAATGCATCGTCGATTCCGAGTTACCTGAAAGGCGGTCGGCCATCCATGCGTCTTCCAGCTTCCATAACAATGCCGTCTCGGCCGCGGTATCCTGGCCAGAGAGATTTGAGGCTGCATCTTTGCGCGTGCTCTTCTTCATATTCCTCCGATCCGAGCGCCTGCCCATCGATTCTGCGCCCGATTCTACCGCGCGGCCTTGCGAGTGTCAACTTTGCCGGACCGCGGTAACTTAAAGTCGTTGGTGCGAGAGGCAGAAAATGCAAAAGTGGCCTTGGCCCGAGCGGCTAAAGCCGATCCCAAATGGGGACTTAGGGCGGGTGAACCTGTCTGCGCACCGGAGCGAGAGTCAGGCCGACCGGGAGCTGCTGCTCCACGCGGCAACTCTGGCGAAGGCTGCGCACCATCAGATCATCGAGTGCGGTTTCGCCCAGGTTCGACGCCGTACCGGCTCCGCGGTCGCTTCGTCACCTTGCAGTCCGCGGTCAGGAGCGTCGAGTCCATCTTGCGGAGATTCAGCCTGGAATGGAAGGCGCGTTCACCGCGTTTTTACACAAAGCCCATGACAATCCCCGGTTCATTTCCTCTGTTGACAAGCCACATGCGGTTTGGTATATTTCGTTCCGCTTGGCATCTGAGGCCCCAAGGAAGGCAATTCGCCCCGAGTGTTCGATTCATGCAACCTCCAAACGGCGCAGAAACGCGCATACGGAGCGGTCGGGCAATGCTTGATTTGAATGGTTCAGTCGTCCCGAGCTACCCGAGTCTTGATTGACGCTTGCCGGAGGCCGGTGCGGCTTTTGCCGGCAAGCAACCGCGGACTTCCAGGTTAGTTCTGTCGTTCTTTGCGTTTGGACTTCAAGGGAGAAGCTCAATCCCAGACTCCCTTGGCGAATTCAACACCCCACGAAGCGTTTCCATTGCGAGGAGGAAAATGTCAACATCGAGAGTTATTTTGGCCGGCAGCCATCGGGAGCCGGCGCAGGCAGACGAGTATTTCGGTCTCGCAAATCCGCTGGAGCAGATTTATGTAACTGTGGTTGTGCGCCGCAAGGCCGAGCCAATGCCGATCGGCTTGTATAGCAACTACATGAGCGCAGAGGAGTACTTTTCGGCTCATGGCGCAAGCGCGAACGACTTTATCGCCATTCGCGCATTTGCGGCGGAATACAACCTGGAGCCTCGCAACGAGAACGCAGCCACAAGAACCGTCGAGTTGTTTGGAACGGTAGGCGATCTTAGCAGGGCATTTGGCGTGACCCTCAATCATGTGCGCATTGACGACCGGATCCACCGTGTCCGTGAGGGCTCCATTACCATTCCCGCTGAATTGCACGGCAGAATGATAGCAGTCCTCGGCCTGGACGATCGCCGGGTAGCCGAACCGCATTCTCGCAAACGCGAACCCGGCGGCTCCGAACCTGCGGCTTCCGGCGGAGGTTTTACGCCCGTCCAGGTAGCACAGTTATACAACTTTCCGCCCAAGCTGAATGGCTCCGGGCAAACCATCGCCATCATCGAGCTGGACGGAGGTTTCATTCAGTCCGACATCAGCACTTACTTCAAGGGCCTCGGGCTTCCGGCTCCGACCGTTTCAGCGGTGCTGATTGATGGCCAAACCAACGCCATCAACAAGCATCTGCCGCAATTCCCAAAGTTGAACGCGGATGACGAGGTGGCGCTCGATATTCAGGTTGCGGGCGCAGTTGCTCCGGCGGCAAAGCAGCTCGTCTACTTTTGCCTGAATACCGATCAGAGCTTTCTCAAGGCGGTCAACGCTGCTGTTCAGGCGAAGCCCGCTCCGGTGGCAGTATCCATAAGCTGGGGCGGACCCGAGATGCTGACAAAACGCCCCAACGGGGATGCCGCAGGCCACACCGACCAGGCAAAGACTGCTATGGACCAGGCGCTGCAAGATGCGGCCAATCTCAACATTCCGGTCTTCGTGGCTACCGGGGACAATGGCTCGTTCGATGGAACTGTATCCCTCAGCGTGGACTTCCCTGCCTCATCTCCTCATGCTGTGGCCTGCGGAGGCACCACTCTGGCCGGGTCCGGCAGTACAATTTCAAGCGAAGTCGCCTGGAACGGATCAGGCGGAGGTGTGAGCCAGTTCTTTGCAAAGCCCGCATACCAGTCGGCGATTACCATGCCACCCATACCCGCCGGGTCCAAGACCGGCGGTCGCGGGACTCCCGATGTGTGCGGCAACGCCGATCCCAACACCGGCTACAAGGTTCTTGTCAAGGGAGTGGCCCAGACCATTGGCGGAACCAGCGCCGTTGCACCGTTGTGGGCAGGACTTTCCGCGTGTCTCGGGCAAGGTCTCGGCAAACCGGTGGGGTTTCTCAATACACTCCTCTACCCGAGCGCTGTAAGCAGCAAGGCGCTTCACGACATAACCTCGGGGAATAACGACAGTCAGGGGAAAGGCGGTCCCTACAGCGCCGGCCCCGGCTGGGATGCATGCACAGGTCTAGGCAGTCCCAATGGAGTTGCTCTCCTGACCGCATTGAAGGCTTCAGGTCCTTCGCACGGCACCGGCAGCACCGGTACGCACCATCCGGGCACCGGCAGCACCGGCACTCATGGAACTGGAACCGCGCATTTTGACTTCCCGGTGCTGCCACCGCCAGTGGCCGCCCCGGCGCCGGCCGCGCCTTCGCCCCTTTCGACAATCCTAGCAGGAGGATCGAATTCCGTGGCCCTTGTGGGCATTGTTGGATTGGCCGCCGTTGTCGGCATCGTTGCATCGACCGGCATAGTGGCAACCGTCGCCCTCAGCAACGACAAGAAATGAACACATTGCCGGACTCAAGGTAACTGCGATTTGCCGGCTGCGGTTCCAGTTGTTCTTCATCCAGGTTCTCCCGCTCAGATTGCGAGAGAACTCCAGCTTCAACCGGTCGCGTTCTTCGGGGGCGGGTCAGTCAGACCGCCCCGCAAGCCCCTCCGCGATGGTGACCGGCGCCGATGCATGCCCGCTGAAGATCCCTGTTGCAAATAGCTAACAGAAGCCCCCGAATGCCTTTGCCAGAGCCCCAGAATCTGCACAGTTGACACCGGCCCGCGTTTCGTGTACTTTGTAATGCAAAGTGAAAACGGCATGAACGATCTGCACAAAGCGCTGGGCGACCTGAGCAGCATTCGCAGGCAGGTGGCCCGCAGCACGGAGTTTCGCGGTTACGGCCCGGCGACGCTCGCGGGCACGGGCATGGTGGCGATTGCGGCCGCCGGGGCGCAGGGGCTGTGGCTGCCCGATCCGGCGAATCACATTTCAAGATACCTGAGCATCTGGATCTGGACCGCCGCCCTGTCGGCTGCCTTGATCGGGACGGAGATGTACGCGCGCACGCGCCGCATTCACTCGGGCATGGCGGATGAGATGATCCGCATGGCCGTCGAGCAGTTTCTTCCGTCGGCGGGCGCGGGCGCGCTGCTCACGGTGGTGCTGGTGCGCTGGGTTCCGGCGGAGTTATGGATGCTTCCTGGAATCTGGCAGGTGATCTTCAGCCTGGGCGTGTTTTCATCGTGCCGTTTTCTGCCGCGCCTCATGGTTGCCGCGGGAGCGTGGTACCTGCTGACCGGGCTGACCTTGATCGCGCTGGCCGACAGCCGGGCGCTCTCTCCCTGGGCCATGGGAATTCCCTATGGAGCGGGGCAGATGCTGGTGGCGGCGATTCTGCTGTTTGCCGCCAAGGAGGAGAGGGATGAAAGCTAAGGCCCAGACCAAGGCTCAGAGCAGCGAAGGGCGATTCGCTTATGAAGGTCTGGATCGCGTGATTCACGAGCGCGCGCGCCTCAGTGTGCTGA
>JBEKCX010000261.1:0-4595 GCA_050014655.1 Occallatibacter sp.
CTGGGTGCGATACATTCCTGATCATGGAAGAGGATTGTCCGATTCACGTCAAGACAACGACGATGTTCGATGGGGATGACAGATTTGATGTGGAACAACCCTGGAATCCGCACTCCGTGTTCCTTAACGCTGGAGGCGAATGGACCGACGGCACAATCATCTCTGGAACTATCGCTACGATCTCAAAATCGCCGATCTCTCAGTCGCTTATGAGAGCTATTCACTCCCGAATCAAGAAGCATTTTACGAGGGTGCGAGCATATTGGGTTGGACCGGAAGCGCTTGCAGCATTCAGAGCTGGGAGGCGACTTACGCACGCAGTCCAATCCCCCTCCGAGTACGATTTATGCGAAAATCCCAGCGAGGAATTTGATGTATAACGATCCAAACCTCATCGACGAGATGCTCGGCAAAGTGCGGACCATTGCCGTGGTGGGCATGAGCGACAAGCCGAACCGCGCCAGCCACCAGATCGGGATGTATCTCGCCGGGAAGGGCTACTACATCGCTCCCGTGAATCCGAATCTCGCCGCGGTGATGGGAATCAGGTGTTACCCGGACCTCGACGTGGCGCAAACCGCGGCCCAGCGGTCAACTTGCGCCGGCATCGACCTGGTGAATGTCTTCCGCGCCCCGCGGCACGTTCCCGCCATCGTGGACGACGTGATCCGCCTCGGCATTCCCTATCTGTGGCTGCAGGACGGAGTGATCCACGACCAGGCCATCGCCCGCGCCCGCGCCGCCGGAGTCCAGTGCGTTATGGACGATTGCATCTACCGGCGCCATGCGGCACGGCTGAATCTTCGCCCGGGCCACTGAAGCATGGACTTGGTGCGACCATCCTCCGGTACACTGAGTCCAACCATCAGGAGTTGCTTTTCCGCTGCCATGCGTATTCTCCGATTGATCTTCGCGATTCTCTTTTTGCTGGCTGCGGGATTGCCGGCACGGGCGGCGTCGAGCTTTGCCGATGCGGACCATGTGCGCGTGCAGTTGACGGCGATCGATAAGAATCTTTATCCGGGGACAAACGAGGATCGGTATGCTGGCCTTTACTTCAAGCTGGAACCGGGCTGGCACATTTACTGGAAGAATCCCGGCGATGCGGGCCTGCCGCCGCACATTCAATGGACACTGCCTAAGGGAATCACCGCTGGTCCCATGCAGTTTCCTGTGCCGAAGCGATTGCCGCTTGGACCGTTGATGGACTTCGGTTACGAAGGTGAAGTCTACTTCCCGATGATGTTGAGCGTGGCGAAGAACATCAAGCCAGGGCCGGTGACTCTGTACGCGAAGGTGGACTGGCTGGTTTGCCGCGCGACCTGCATCCCCGGAAAGGCGGAGTTGGAAGTCCGACGTTGGGTGGCCTCCGAGGATGATCCATCGGCTGAAAATGCGGATCAGGGGTTATTCCTTCAACAGATGCAGGTGAACGTATATCCCCAACCGCTTCCGGCCAGCGCAAAGCCGGTTTTCCAACCAACGCCGACAGGTTTCCGGCTTTCCGTAGTCACCGGCCAGCGGGAGACGGAGGCGACGTTTTTCCCCGAAGATCAGAACATAATTGACAATCCTGCCCCGCAAAAGCTCACGCCCACGGCAAATGGCCTGATTCTCGACCTCAAGAACGACGCCAATCTTGCCGCCAACCCCGCTCGTTTGCGTGGCGTTCTGGAGCTATCCGGCGGGCGGGCGTATGAGATTGCGGCGCTGCCGGGGACGGTTGCTGCTCGCGCAGAGCAAACCTCAGGGGCTAAAGCCCCAGGCGATTCGTCTGGGTCTATGTACGGGCTAAAGCCCGTACCCTTCAAGGGGCCAGATAACATCCCTGCCAGTAAAGGCGACCTGGCTTTTTGGGTGAAGCTCTTGAATATCTCCGGCCTGGCCTTTCTCGGCGGCTTGCTGCTGAACCTGATGCCCTGCGTCTTTCCGGTGCTCTTCCTCAAGGGACTGGCGCTGGTCAACTCGGGCAGCGAAGACGGGGCCCCCACGGACAGGTCTTCGTCCTTGGGGTGGAAGCAGCGGCACAAGCTGCGCGCGCATGGTTTGGTTTACGCAGCCGGCATTGTGGTCTCGTTCTGGGCGCTGGTGGCCGCGCTGCTGGGACTGCGCGCGGCGGGAGCCACGCTGGGCTGGGGATTCCAGTTCCAGTCGCCGGTCTTTTTGGCGCTGATGGCCGGGCTGCTCTTCTTTCTGGGCCTGTCGCTGGCCGGGCAGTTCGAGATCGGGCTGACGCTGACCGGCGCGAGCGGGGCATTGCTCGTAGATGAGCGAGGGGCGACCAGACGGGGCTACACGGGCAGCTTCCTTACCGGCGTGCTGGCCGTGGTGGTGGCCACGCCCTGCACCGCGCCCTTCATGGGAGCGGCCATCGGCTATGCTCTCAGCGCGCCCGCGGCGGTCACATTTGCGGTCTTTACGGCTTTGGCGCTGGGGCTGGCCGCGCCTTATGTGGCGCTCACATTGCAGCCGGCCTGGACGCGCCTGCTCCCCAGGCCCGGCGTCTGGATGGAGATTCTGCGCCAGGCCATCTCGGTGCCCATCTTCGCCACGGTGATCTGGCTGGCCTGGGTGCTGGCCGCGGCTTATGGCGCCGGCGTGCTGGCGGCGCTCCTGGCGAGCTTTCTGCTGCTGGCGATTGCCGGCTGGTTTCTGGGCCGCTGGCCGGCCAGGCTCTGGTCCACGGCGGTTGCCGCGCTGATTCTGCTGGGGGTGGTGGCGCTGGCGGTCCTGGCTCCGAAGTGGCTTGCCGAGGCTGAGGCTCGGACGGATCATGCCGGAAACGCGGCTTTGAACTCAGCTTCGGCCGGCGGCTGGGAGCCGTGGTCGGCGGAGGCGGTCAGCCGCTACCAGGCCCAGGGCCGGCCGGTCTTTGTGGACTTTACGGCAGCCTGGTGCCTGAGCTGCCAGGTCAACGAGCGCGTGGCGCTGGACCAGCCAGCCGTCCAGCAAGCCTTTCAAGCCGCTAATGTCGCCCTGCTGCGCGCCGACTGGACCCGCCACGACGAGGCAATCACGCAGGCCCTGACCGCCCTGGGCCGCAGCGGAGTGCCCGCTTATGCGCTCTACGTCCCCGGTGAGGCGAGCCCGCGGCTCCTGCCGGAGGTGCTGACGCCAGGAATTGTGACGGATGCGGTGGGAAAGTTGCCGAAGACGGCGCACTGAGTGGGGCCGTGGACTCCCACCCTAGCGATAAGAACAAAAGCGCAGCGAGGGTGGAGTACACGGTCTTCTGCGAAAGTCTGCTATCATGATAGCAATGGAGGCGAAGATGGCGCAGATTCTGGTTCGCAACCTGGAAGACCCTCTCAAGGCGCGTCTGCAGCGCCGCGCCCGGCGGCACGGGCGAAGCATGGAAGAAGAGGCCCGGGAGATTCTGCGCAATGCGCTGCACGAGAAAGAGGCTCCCGCGGTGGGGTTTGGAACGGCCTCTGTGGCTCTCTTCAGCGGGCAGGGAATTGGACTGGAAAAGGGAGAAGAGATTCGCGAGTGGCGTGGATTTCCTCTCCAGCCAATCAGCTTTGACGAATGATTATCCTCGATACCAACGTGGTCTCGGAGATCATGCTTCCGAAGCCGGATGAAAGCGTTACGCGCTGGCTTGACCGGCAGCCTCCTACCTCGATCTGGATAACTTCCGTCACCGTCTTTGAGGTTCGCTTCGGCCTGGAGACGATGGCGGTTGGGAAACGCCGGACCTTTCTCATGGCCTCTTTCGAGCGTTGGCTCGGCGAGGTTGTGCAGCAGCGAATCGCGAGCTACGATGAGGCCGCGGCAAGGCGCGCTGCGGAGTTAGCTGCGGACCGACAAAGAAGAGGACGCCCTGGGGAACTCCGCGACACCATGATCGCCGGGATCGTCCTCGCCTCTCATGCCAAACTGGCCACGCGCAACGTGAAGCACTTCGAGGAGATTGCGTCGTCGGTGGTGAATCCGTGGGAGAAAAGCTAGGGAACAGGGGGCAGGGGTCAGGAAGCCGGTTGGTTGAGGTTCGTGGTTTCCCACCCTAACGGCAAACACAAAGGAGTCGCGAGGGTGGGGCACCTAGCGCACTCGGCCCGACCTAGTCGCCACTACTCTCCCTCTCTGTCTTTACTCGCTCCGTCAAGGTGCGCTTGTGTACTGGTATCTCCTGAGCTATCTGAATGTAGTGGTGGATAGCGCTTGGCAAATCCCGCATCCCCTCGGTTTTCTGGCCCCCTAACCCCATCTCCTCCGCCAGTGGTCCCCGCAGCGTGAAGTCTGCCGCATCCCTAAATGTCTCTAGAGCCCTGCGCGTATGTTCGACGTTCCCTCTCTTCGCCACGCGGTAGGCCTCCAGCCCAAGCTCGTAGAGCCAAGGAAAATCATCGCGAACCAAGCTGGCGAGCACTAGGATACCTATGGGATCACCAATACGCTCGGAGAGCATATGGCTCAATTCCTCAAGCATCATCGGATGGACCCGTCTGAGAGTCCCTCCCCGCGGACGCAGCCGCTCCAAAGATTCAATCGCCACCTTCTCAGACCGTAACGATAGGTCACGCACCATCAGCTTCATTTCTTCCAAAATCTTAGCAACCGCCGCCTCATTTATCGCCTCGCGTTTTTCAGGC
>JBEKCX010000262.1:0-4592 GCA_050014655.1 Occallatibacter sp.
TTTTCCCTTGCCTAAAACGAGAATAAGGATGGGGAACCTCGTGTTTCAGCTATTGGCTAATAGCTAACAGCTAGAAGCTGTTAGCGGCTTTCGCGCTTCGACGTCGAAGATCACTGGGTCGGGGTCCTTGAAGAAGGCGGCGTGTAGCGAGCGCACGGCCTCGTCGGCGTCGTCTTCATCGATCATAAAGCTCATGTTGATCTCGCTGGCGCCCTGCGAGATCATGCGCACGTTGATGTGGCGGATAGCGGTGAAGACCTGCGCGGCCATGCCGTTCTTGCCGCGGATGTCTTCGCCGACCAAGCAGATCAGCGCCTTCTTCCCCTCGTATTTCACGTCGGCCAGCTTGCCCAGGTCGGCGGCGATGGCGGGCAGATTGTCGTTTGAGTCCACGGTGAGCGAGACCGAAACCTCGCTGGTCGAAACCATATCGACGGCGCAGCGGTGCTGGTCGAAGATCGAGAATATCTCCTTCATGTAGCCGTGGGTCATTAACATGCGGCTGGCCACCACGTCGATGATGCTCAGCCTCTTCTTGACGGCGATGGACTTGAATGGGCTCTTGCAATGCGGGGCGAGCGAGGTGATGCGCGTGCCCTCGCAGGCGGCGTTGCGGCTATTGAGCACGTGGACGGGAATGTTCTTCTTGACCGCCGGCAGAATGGTGGCCGGATGCAGCACCTTGGCGCCGAAGTAGGCCAGCTCGGCCGCCTCCTCAAAGCTGATGACCTTGACGCGCAGGGCGTCGGGGCAGATGCGGGGATCGGCGGTCATGATGCCGTCCACGTCGGTCCAGATCTCGATGGCCTCTGCCGAAAGCGCGCCACCGATGAGTGCGCCGGTGAAGTCCGACCCACCGCGGCCAAGGGTGGTGGTAATGCCGGCCTCGTTACTGGCGATGAAGCCGCCCATCACCGGCGCCTGGCCCAGGCTGGTGAGCGGGAGCAGCATGTTCTGGGCGCGCCTTTCGATGATCGCGTCCTGGGGGACGGCCTTTTGGAACTGCGAGTCGGTGACGATGATCTCGCGCGCGTCCACGTGAACGGCGTCGATGCCCCGTTCGCGGAAGGCCGCGGCGACGATGCGACTGGAGAGGCGCTCGCCATAGCTGACGATCAGGTCGGAGATGCGCGGGGTGAGTTCGAGAATCGCCGCCAGTCCGCGCAGGATTTCGTCAAGCGAATCGAACTTCTCATCGATGAAGGCGATCAGATCGGTGGCTGCGGAGGTCTTCTTGACGAGCTCGGCGGCGGTGTCGCGATGGCGCGAGCGGAGGCGCGAACTGATGGCCAGGGCGCCAACGCGGTCGCCCTGGGCGGCGGCGGAGGCGGCGCGCAGCAACTGGTCGGTCACCTTGGCCATGGCGCTGACCACGACCACGGGCTGCTTGCCCAGGGCCGCGCGCCCCGCCACGATGGCCGCGGTGCGACCGATGGCGGCCGCATCCTCGACCGACGTGCCGCCAAATTTCATCACCACCAGGTTCATGCGAATCTTCCCACAGTCTAGCTAAGCCACCGGCGCGAGCTTGCCCAGGCTCGCCAGCAGTTCGGCGTTGAGGATGGTCGCTCCGGCCGCGCCGCGAATCGTGTTGTGCGAGAGCACGGTAAACTTCCAGTCGAGCAGGCCGCAGGGGCGCAACCGGCCCACCGTGACCGCCATTCCATTGCCGCGATTGCGGTCCAGACGGGGCTGGGGGCGATCCTCCTGCGGCGCCCATTGGACGGGCTGTTCGGGAGCGGTGGGCAGGCCCTGCCCGGCCAGGGGACGGAACTCCGCCCAGGCGGCCAGAATCTCTTCGCGCGTGGCCGGCCGGCCCAGCTTGTTGCCCAGCTTGATCGAGGCGCTCAGGGTGTGGCCGTCCACCACCGGGACGCGGTTGCAACTGGCGCTGATGCGCGCGGCCAGAGGGATAACGGAACTGCCTTCGAGCCGGCCCAGCAGCTTGAGGGTCTCGGCCTCCATCTTCTCCTCTTCGTTGCCGATATACGGCACCACATTGTCCAGAATGTCCATCGACGCCACGCCGGGATAGCCCGCGCCACTGACGGCCTGCATGGTGGTGGCGAAGATCTGCTCGATGCCGAAGCGCTCCTCGATGGGCTTGAGGGCCAGCACCAGGCCCATGGCCGTGCAGTTGGAGTTGGTGACCATGTAGCCGCCCGACTCCCGCCGCCAGGACTGCTCCTCAATCAGGCGCAGGTGCCCGGCATTCACCTCGGGAATAACCAGAGGCACGTTGGGAGCCATGCGGAAGGCGCTGGAGTTCGAGACCACGGCGCAGCCGGCGCCAGCAAAGCGGGGCTCGAGCTCGCGGGCAATGGCGGCGTCCACCGAGGCGAAGATCGTCTTTGGCGCGCCTTCGGGCTCCGCCGGGGCCACGGTCATCCTGGCGATGCGCTCGGGCAGTGGAGTATCCAGGCGCCACTTCGCGGCCTCGCCGTAAGGCTTGCCGCTGGAGCGGTCGCTGGCCGCCAGCCAGACGATCTCGAACCACGGATGGTTCTCCAGAAGCTGGATGTAGCGTTGGCCGACCATTCCGGTCGCGCCCAGGATTCCGATTGGGTATTTGCTGTTCATGGCCGTAGAAACTCCAGTGTACAGGAGGATGGGTGCGGCGCAGCAAACTCCCCGCGGGCGGGCGGCGGGTGAATTCCGCATGCCCGGCCACTCACCCGCAACCCCACGGCAACTTCCCAGGCCGCTGCCGCCGCGGAAGCTGAATCGAATGCGCAGAGCATTCAAACTGCGTCGACCGGCGCGGTCTTAAGCAAACTGGGAAATCGATTCAACTCGTCCATCGAAGGGAAGACCGGCGAAGATCTGGTTCTCAATCCACCATTGGCCGGCCATCGGCGCTCAAACTAAATGACTGGCCTGGGCCGAGCATCAGCGGCGCCCGAAAGCGTCCGTTTCATACCGCCGTCAGGCGACTTTGCCGCAACCTGCTGCGCCACCTTGCGGGCATACTCCTGACCGGCGCGCTGCCACGAGAAGGTGCGCTGAATGTGCGCGACCCCCTCGGCCAGCATCCGATAGTACAGCTCAGGCTCTCGCCGATAAACGCGGATGCCGTCCTCGACGGCGATTCGCAACTCAGTTGCCATCTCCCGAAAGACCGCGAAAGACCGTCGCTGGCCGACTCTTGAAGGAGAGCCGCCTTTCTTGTCGTATTGAGCATCGTTGATGGCTTGCCAGTCTCGGCAAGCGCTTGCCATGCCGTCTCTTTCGCGAAACAGAATCCCTGTGGGATGGGCAGACAGCCCGTGACATCGATCGGCGCGAACCTGAACGGCCCGGCTGAATGCCGAAGTCGCACGCAGCGGAACGATCTGCTCCAGGTTCCCTCCGGTCGCGCGGCCAATCCCCACACATCCGCCAGCGAGGTAGAACTCGTTTGCCATCCCGAACGGCTCGTACAGCGACGGCATGAGGCCATAAGCAGCTCCTTGTAGAGTTACCGTGAACCCAGCCGCCCAGATGAACGGAAACACGATGACATCCTGGGGGAAGTCCGCGGCGAGCGTCTTGAGGAACTCCAGACCAGGCAGCCCTTCGTCCCCAGGAATCGGAAAGAAGAGAAACTGAGCGCAGTCGGGCTTGTCGTGGTGCTCCGCCAGGTAGTTCTCTACAGCCGCGGCGGCCACGTCATAGCCCTTCTGACGGGGGTCGTCGCGACCCGCCATAACCAACCATGGAGATTCATCACGGCGGAACTTGCTCTTATTGCCCCATACAGGCTCGTTCTCGGTCTCCGTGTGGGCGTCGAGAGCGCTCAAGGCCTTCTCCCGATTGCCGGACTTCCACCTCTGAAGCGGGCCGAAGTCTCCTATAGCCGCGCCCCGCAGATCGGCATCGGCAAGAGCGAGGGCCTTGAAGGGACCGTTATCGACTCCGAAGACAGGGCTGCGGCTCAGGTCAGCCTGCAGGTGCGGGGCCATAACCTCGCGCTGAACCAGGTCCTGGGTAAAGTCCAAGGCGAACTGATCTGAAACGGTGAAAGCGGGCTGCTCGATGATCGAGAGCGCGCGCTGCAGAATCGTGCCTCCGGAGCAGCGAGTGGGATCAATCCCTACACGGGATAAGTCACCGGTTGAGGCGAACTCATCGTAGCTGTTGTGGAGTGTGAGATGGCATCTGCCTGGAATCATCCACTGGCTTGAAAATGCCAGCAGCGCCGTCGCGGCTTCCCAATCCTGTGCGATCAGATTCCACTCGACCGATGTTGCCTTGACATTCCGGTGCCTCGCGATGACTGGAAGCGCTTCCGCGGCAGCAGCCCCAAAGAGCAGGGAATCGCGAAGGAGAGCTTCCTTCGATACGTCATAGGGATGCCGTATCCCGGCAAAGATGGGGCCGTGTAATCCCGTGCGGTAGTCTATCTTGAGGAAGTACCATGAGCAGCCTGCGTGGTAGTGCAAGACAGGGATCTTGATCAAGTCGGACTCGTATGGCAACTCAAGAACCTCAACCTCCTGCATCTGGAGTGCGGCGATCTTGGCTGAGTTCAAATGAAGCGGCGTGACCACGACCGTAGGCAAATGTGCTGCGGCTTCGGTCGCACTCGGCAACTGGCCCATCACGGCGGCAAT
>JBEKCX010000263.1:0-4582 GCA_050014655.1 Occallatibacter sp.
CGTGTGATGGTGGGGCAGGAGTAAGCCGAGCTGGGCAAGGTGGCGTGGGGCCTGCTGCGGCGCCACATCGAAAAGACGACCGGGCTGAGCCGGGCGCAGGTCACGCGGCTGATCGCGCGATACACGGCCAGCGGACGGGTGCAGGTGAGAGTCTATCAGCAGCGGCGCTTCGCCGAACTCTACACGCAGGCCGACATCAAACGGCTGGCCTCGATCGACGAGGCGCACGAGACGCTGAGCGGCCCGGCGACCCACCCCAGCGGACAAAGATCGTCCGCCGGGGACCCGGGTTGCCGGCTCTGCGCCACGCATCTCGGAGGCCTTTCTGGAGCCGCTGCTGGAGAACATGATGCGCCAGTTTCCCTTTAGCATTCTGGGCTTTCACACCGACAACGGCAGTGAGTTCATCAACAAGACCGTCGCCGAACTGCTGGGCAAGCTGCTCATCGAACAGACCAAGAGCCGGCCTCGGCAGAGCGGCCTTCCGCTGCGGCGGACCAGATCTGGGGCATCTCGCCCGAGGGCCGAGGGTCGTGCGTTCCCACCCTTCCGCGATAAAGCTGCGGAAGGATGGGGCACCCGCTGAATTGAGGGCTGCGGGATGTGGGATACCCTGCTTGAAGAGCAGATAATGGGGTAAAGTCGCAACTGTAAGGTGAGCCGTGCAGTTTGGTTTGGCACTCTTCTGTCTGGTGATTGCAATCTATTCGGCGAGGGTCTGGCGTCAGAGCCCGGTCTTTTCACTGAAGGCCGTGGCCGGGGCCATTGTGGCCCTGGTGACGGGGCTGACGGTGGTGGTCGTGCTGGTGCTGGAGATCGCTTACCATCCGCCCAGCCAATCGCCCGGAGTGGTCATCCTCTGCTGCGTGGCTCTGATTGCGGCGGCCGTGCTGGGCCTGTCTGCTGTCATCATACGCATCACCGACGGAAGGGCCGCCAGGCCACACGCGGGGACGAAACCCTTGAATCGCCATCGACGCAAGCTCTATCCCTGGATGTGGGGGAGTGGGATCGTTCTGCTGGTGCTGATCGTCTGGGCCAATCTGGCTGGGCCTTCGAACGCGGATCTTCTGTTTGTCATGGCCGGTTTTTTGCTGGTCGTCGGCGCCAGCAGCCTGGGCGGTCTCTACCTGAAGGCCCGGAGGACCGACCTGGCCATTGCGGCGCTCCAGTGCGATTTCTGGGTACACTGGCAGCAGGGGCCTGGGCAGGGGGAGAGCTGGCTTGGTCCCGCCGGGCTGCTGGCCGGGGAGGCGTTCATGCCGTGGCTGTCTTCCGGCACCTATCTGCTGGACGCTCGCGCCGAAGGGCGCGGCAGAGGATCTCTGGCCCTCACCTTTGCAAAGTACCCCGGCCCGGTGATGACGATTCGTGTGCACGTCCCCGCAGGCCGGGAGAGCGAACTGGCAGCGCTGGAAGCAAAGCTGCGCGCGCACTGCCCCAAGGCCCGCATCGGCTTCGGCGTGCCCGCCGCGTGATGCTGAGGTGATTCCTGACACCTGGGCCGTTTGACCGCGGAAGGACAGAATGCAACGGCTGGACGGCGAAGCCTCGGCCATCTGTTTGGTCCGGGCTTCGACGAGTGCGATTGCATCCCGCCGCCGGCGGAGCGACATTTTCGGCAACCACCTGCGGCGGGACCAGCGGCCTTCGGCTCGGGGAACGAACGGCGTTGCATCCCACTCTTCGATCGCCGCAGTTCGCCGCGGCGAACGAAGGATGGGGCATCCGACATTTGAGGGAGGGTTATGATTGCGAAAAACTCAGGGTGCGCCACCCGCCACCGCAGAGGTCAGTTGTCAGTGGTCAGTTAGCCCGGTTGAGGTTAGAGGTGTCCCAGGCATCTGAAATCGACAGCGGCGGATTGAGGTCTATCGTCTCCCACATCTCAGAATTGAGATGTGGGGCACCCGGCGATGAGGCGGGGAGTGGCGGGGCGGCGAAGCGGGGATGGTCCATGGTCTTCCACCCTTCGATTGAATCCGCCGCGGCGGACGAAGGATGGGGCAGCCTCGTGGGTGGGCACCCGGCTTGAACGCCTATGAATTGTTAACAAAAAATGCCCCACCTTTAGAGGCAGGGCATTCTTAGAACGAAGGTCGGTTAGTGAACAGCCCCAACGAGTTCTGCTGGCTCTTCATTCACGCCAGCTAGCCGAGCGATTTCTTCTGGAGAAATCTCATATCGTTCTGCCTCGTGAGCCCTCCCTTCAATCAACTTAAACATGCTCTCTATCTCGCCATAGAGCTGCTCAATTGTCACATTCCTCAGGATGGGTTCCGGTTGTGCCGCAAGTTCCCGTGCCATCTTTGACATTACGAGAAAGCGAACAACCCTGTCATTTGCACTGCCACACCCCTCCTTTTCCCACCGGGAAACGACGCTCTTGCTAGAGCCGAGGATGGCTGCAAATTCATTGATTGAATATCCGCAGAGTTTACGCAAAAACCGGAGTTCATCCCCGGTCAGCAAGTTCCTCTTTCTGATCAGCCGAAGCGCAATTACTCTGTGTAGAACCCCCACAGCGGGGATTTCAGGAACAATCGCTGTGCAGTGTGTGCAACGGAAAACAAGAATGTCCTTCAAGATCACCGAATGTAGACCGCATTCAGTGTACCTGTACTCTCCTTTCCGGCCCTCCATTACACGACCGCATTCGTAGCACTTCTCCGTTGAAATCAAATCCTTCATCCTTGCCGTCCCCTTCCGCGCCCTTGTCCTGCGCCCTCCAAGTTAGTAGGTCCTGCTCCGTTTCCCAGATGCCGTTTTGAAGCACCCGGTGATCATGATCATCAGTGGCGACTGAATAAGGTCATGATCGGCTGACAAGGCAAAAACTGCTTGGAAATCGACACCATCAACGTTCGCGCGAAAAGTATACTTGTGGTTCCGGTACTCATCACAAAACTCTCCGCCCTTGATGCATGTGCCATTTCGGATCGCATATTCCATATCGAACACGTCAAAGTCTCGATCTGCCATCTGGTCTTGAAAATGCTTGCTGGGACGGTAGCGGCCTCTACGACCGCCCAGGATTCCAAGAGCGATGGTCCGCGCCAACTCCGGCGAGGGGGAAATCGGCTTGTTATCGCCGCAAAGCGGGGCATTGAGATCATGTGCCCCTTGGTACCAGCACGTGTGTTGTATTTCCTCTTTGTCTGTCGCCACTTCCTTCTCCAAAACCACGGGAATAATCAATAGTACACCGTTGATGTTTAATTGTCAACAGTATACTTTAAGTTGTTTGGAGAAGAATATGCGAAACTATGTATTCTTCCAGCGGGCAGCCGCCGCGCAATTTCCGAAGAAGAGGCGGTCTCAAAAAAGAGCGTCAAGGCTTCGACGAGGTTGGCGCGCGCCTCTTCAATTGTGGAACCCTGGCTTGCGATGTCCAAATCGGGGCACAAGGCGACAAAGCCATCGTCTTCGCGAGAAAGAATTGCCGTCATTCGCTGCGGTCGATGAATATTTGGATTTTACGCCTTCCAAGACTGCCCGGAAGATCGCTTTTTACCAATTGCCGCTGGTCAAGTACTCATGGATGGAGGCGGCGGCTTTGCGGCCGGCGCCCATGGCCAGGATCACCGTTGCGCCGCCGGTGACGATGTCGCCGCCGGCAAAGACGCCGCGCTTGCTGGTGCGCAACGACTTCTCATCGGCCTCGATGTAGTTCCACTTGTTGGTCTTGAGGTCGGGCGTGGTGCTCTGGATGAGGGGATTGGCGGTGGTGCCGACGCCGATGATGGCCACGCTGGCGGGGAGAATGTACTCCGAGCCCGCGATCGCGACCGGGCGGCGGCGGCCGCTTGCGTCCGGTGCGCCCAGCTCCATGCGCACGCAGCGCGCGCCGGTGAGCCAGCCCTTCTGGTCGCCCAGAAACTCGATGGGATTGGTCAACATGCGGAACTCGATGCCCTCCTCGCGCGCGTGCTTGACCTCTTCGGCGCGGGCGGGCATCTCGGCCTCGCTGCGGCGATAGACCAGCGTGGCGGTGCGCGCGCCAAGGCGGCGCGAGGTGCGCACCGCGTCCATGGCGGTGTTGCCGCCGCCCACCACGATCACGTCGCGATCGCGGCAGTCGTAGACCGGCTGATCGTACTCGGCGCGGTTGTAGGCGCGCATCAGGTTCACGCGGGTGAGGAACTCATTGGCCGAGTAGACGCCGTTGAGGTGCTCGCCGGGCACGCCGAGAAAGACCGGCAGCCCCGCGCCGGTGGCCACGAAGACCGCGTCGTAGCCCTCGTCGCGCATCAGCTCGTCGATGGTGACGCTCTTGCCGACGACCACGTTGGTCTCGAACTCGACACCCATGCGGCGCAGGTTGTCCACCTCTTCTTTCACGATGGCCTTGGGCAGGCGGAACTCCGGAATGCCGTAGACGAGCACGCCGCCCAGCTCGTGCAGGGCCTCGAAGACGCGCACGCGATGGCCCTTCTGGACCAGGTCGCCGGCGGCCGAGAGCCCGGCCGGGCCGCTGCCCACAATGGCCACGCTCTTGCCCGTGGACGGGGCGTTCGTGGGCAGGCCGAGCTTGCCGCTGGTGCGCTCGAAGTCGGCGACGAAGCGCTCCAGGTTGCCGATG
>JBEKCX010000264.1:0-4581 GCA_050014655.1 Occallatibacter sp.
TCGCTGGCGGAGCACTTCGCCGGTCGCGAAGTATATGCCGGTTTTGTTTTGCTGGGGCTGGCCATTGTCGGGTTCTTCACAAGTTTTGGCATCGATCCAGTCCCGGCGGCGGCTCCGGATAAGAAGCTTCGCATCAATTTTCTCGAGGATCTCTGGCAGCAGATTGGCTTGATACGGCGCGACCAGCCGCTCTTCCTCGCTGTGCTGGGAAACACATACTTCTGGTTTCTGGGCTCGCTGCTCTTTTCAACAATTGTTGTGTACGGGCCGGATGTGCTCCATGTGGGGCAGACGAAGACCGGCTATTTGAATGCCGCGCTTGCCGTAGGCATCGGGATTGGCAGCATGGTGGCTGGCCTGGTGAGCGGCAACAAGATCGAGTATGGACTGATTCCGCTGGGCGCGATCGGAATGACCGCGACGGGGCTGGCGCTGGGCAGCCTCCACGTTGGCCTGATCGGCTCTGGAGTTCTGCTCGGCGTGCTGGGATTCTGGGCCGGGTTCTACGCTGTTCCGGTAAATGCGCTAATTCAGCATCGGCCGGCGGAAAGAGACAAAGGCGGCATTATTGCCGCTGCAAACCTGCTGTCGTTCGTGGGAATCGCGCTCTCATCGGGGGTGTACTTTGTCTTCACTGCGTATGCCCGTCTCAATCCCAGTGAAGTCATCGTTGCCGCATCTTTCATTACCGCGATAGGTACGGTCTACGTTCTCTTCCTGTTGCCGGAGTGGTTCGGGCGTTTGCTGCTGTTTTTCCTCACACTCACGGTCTATCGCGTTAAAGTCCTCGGCCGCGACAACTTTCCAGACAAGACCGGCGCGCTGCTGGTATGCAATCACATGTCGTTTGTCGATGCTCTTCTTCTGATTGCTTCCACTGATAGGCCCATTCGCTTCCTCATGTACAAAGGCATCTACGACAACAAGTTCGTCAAGCCCTTTGCCAAAGCGATGAAAGCGATTCCCATCTCCAGCGAACAAAGGCCGCGCGACATGATTCGCTCGCTGCGCACGGCCAGCGACGCTCTGCGCCAGGACGACGTCGTTTGCATCTTCGCCGAGGGCCAGATTACGCGCACCGGGCAGTTGCTCCCCTTTCGCCGCGGCCTCGAACGCATTATGAAGGGCGTCGAAACGCCGATTATCCCCGTCAATCTTGACGGCGTATGGGGCAGCATCTTCAGCTTCGAGCGCGGGCGCTTTTTGTGGAAGATGCCGCGGCGCATCCCCTATCCGGTTACCGTAAGCTTCGGTCAGCCCATGCCGCCGGCATCCACGGCCATCGCAGTGCGGCGCGCGGTGCAGGAGTTGCAAGCCGGGGCATTCCAGCAGCGCAAGCGCCGTATGAGGACGCTCGACCGTGCCTTCGTGCGCACGGCGAGGCGCTTTCCCCTGCGCTTCATGATGGCCGACGGAAAAACTCCAAAGGTGACCTTTGGCTCGGCTCTGACCAAGGCCGTATACATTGCGCGCAGGCTGCGCCCGCTCGTCGGCGAGCAGCAAATGGTTGGCCTGCTGCTTCCTCCTTCGGTGGGCGGAGCACTCACCAACTATGCGCTCATGATGCTTGGGCGCATCGCGGTGAATCTGAACTACACCGCATCCAGCGAAGCGATCGCCTCCTGCGCGGACCAGTGCGGAGTGGATGTAGTTATCACCTCAAGAGCATTTGTCGAGCGCTTTCCCAAGCTTGAGATTCCCGGGCGAACGCTCTTTCTGGAAGAAGCGTTGCAGGCGCCTCGCCTTGCCGAGATGCTCGCTTCTTTCGCGTGTGCATGGATGTTGCCACAAGGCCTGCTGCGCAAGGCAATCGGAGCCAGGCGCACCGCGCGCAAGACTACTGTGGACGATCTGGCCACTGTCATCTTTTCCAGCGGCAGCACCGGCGATCCCAAGGGCGTGATGCTGACGCACTACAACATCACTTCAAACATTCAGCAGGTTTCCCAGGTCTTTATGCTCGACGGCAAAGATAAGATCCTGGGCATCCTGCCCTTCTTCCACTCGTTCGGCTTCATGGCCGCGCTGTGGATGCCTGCGGTCAATGGCGTCGGCGTGGTCTATCATCCCAATCCACTGGATGCAAAGGTCATCAGCGAGTTAGTAGGCAGTTATAATGTCACCTTCCTCATCGCCACGCCGACCTTCCTTCAGGCCTATATGCGGCGCTGCTCGCCTGAGAGTTTTGGCAGCCTGCAATACGTTTTGGTCGGCGCAGAGAAACTGCCGGAGCGCGTGGCGCTGGCCTTTGAAGACACTTTCGGCATTCGCCCCCTGGAGGGCTACGGATGCACCGAATGTTCGCCCGTGGTGACCGTAAATGGCCGCGACTTCCGCGCTCCGGGTTTCAGGCAGGTGGGCGGAAGACGAGGCAAGATCGGGCATCCGCTGCCGGGCGTCTCCGTCAGGGTTGTGGATCTCGACACCGGCGAGCCGGTTGCGCCGGGAACTCCCGGCATGTTGCTCGTCAAAGGTCCCAATGTGATGAAGGGCTATCTCGGTAATCCAGAGAAGACTGCCGAAGTTCTGCACGATGGCTGGTACACCACCGGCGACGTCGCTCAGATGGAAGAGGACGGCTTTCTCACCATTACCGATCGACTCTCGCGTTTCAGCAAGATTGGCGGCGAGATGGTTCCACACATCAGGATTGAAGACAAGCTCCACGAACTGGCAGGAGTCACGGAGCAGGTCTTCGCCGTCACCGCCCTGCCGGACGAGAAGAAAGGCGAACGCATCGTTGTCGTCTACACACTCGCAGCAGAAAAACTTGCGCCGATTCTTGAGAAGCTGGCGCAGTGCGATCTGCCTGCGCTGTGGAAGCCGCGTCCAAATCAGTTCTTCCACGTTGACGCGCTGCCGATACTGGGCACTGGAAAGATCGACCTGCGCGGAGTCAAAGTACTCGCATCTGCGTTTTCTTAACTTTTCGGTCGCGCATGAAGCGCTCGCATTACACCGTTGAGATAAGTGCTTAGAGACAATGGTGGCCTGTTGTGCGGTTTTCGCTAAGCCCGGTGACAAATGTGTGTTAGAGTTAACAGACCTATAGCAGATCTCCGCAGTGCGCGATTCCGTCATGGACTCCACGCAACTATGGCCCAAGCGCGGCTCTCACTTGCTGGTCGACCTTTCCGGGAGAGCCCCAGGATGGGCCGTTGAACCGGAAATTGGTCTGCTGTTTGCAGACGATCAGGAGAAGCACGAGCGGCGCAACCCAAATCCGACGCCTCAGTTGGTCGCGTCGCGACGGATAGGTGACGAAAAACGTCGATGGCGCCGGGAGGGTTCTGGCTTTATGCCAAATCGCTTTCGCACGAACGGACCTCAGACATGAGCAAATCCGCGCCATTCAGGTGCCGCACTGGCAAACGGAAGAGACCAAAGAAGTGGACTGAGCATGCGTGGGTGAGGGCATATGCCAGCTCAAATCCGCATCGCGCTACATTCGGCTATTTCGCTGCCGCAGCCTTCTGCGCCGCCCAACGCTTCTTCGCAGCCTCGGCGATCCGCTTCCGCCCTTCCGCCGAGAGCTTCCTCTTCCTCTGGGCAGGTTTTGCAGCGACGGGTGCAACCCCCGCTGCCTTCTTGGGTCTGCCAACCCTCTTCTTCGCTGCCGGTGCTGCGCCGCCACCCAGCAATGCTCTTGCCTCTTGTAACTGAGCGATTTCGTGATCGATTCTTGCCAGGATTTCCGATACTCCCATGTATTCCTCCTGATGGATTGATTAAGACAATCGGTCCAATCTCCGTGGGGCCAATTCACAATGTCCCGCAGGATCAGCCACTTGCTTCAACATACAATACTCGCCTGATGAATCTTTGACAAACCTGCGCGACGGCCAAACCGATCCTCTGCTGCGTCCAGGAGGATTTTCCACTCAGCCCCGAGAGATCGACCTGCTTTGCGGCAGGCCTGACGCTGGGCTCGGCTATTTGCCTTCTCTTGAAACGCGGAGACGGCATTGCGGGCATTTCGAGGGCTTAGCCTGGGGCATCATCGAAGGCGACCTGGGCTGGGGATTGGTCTCAGCGCGAACGATTTCGTTGTTGTCCGCGATTTCCTGATCGACCGGAAGGGCCTTTCCAGACGGCAGTTCTTCCGTTTCTCCATCGACCAGTTCCTCGACCTCTTCCGTCTTGCCAAGCAGTTCCTTGTCGATCTCGGCTAGGCGCTGCTAGTACTCTTTGAGCTTCTCCTTGTAGGGGCTTTCATAACCTGCTCCACATAGGCGCGAAAGACATTGCCGTCGGTGGCCGACGCGACAGTCATTGACGCATCGATGCCGCGCAGGCTCATCGCTCCCATTGTGGTCAGAACTTCCCAGTGGCCTGGGGGCGTGGCTTCAACGATGCGTTCGCCCTTCGGCGCTTGTCCCCACTGCCTGGTCATTGAGGTGGTGACTCCATCCGCCGCGGCGGATCCAGGACCGGGCCCCCGCAGACGGGTCTTCGTCTGCGGGGTGGAGGAGAATCAGCCTCTCCGGCGGGATCGCGGCGACGGTGGCCAGAAGTTCTTCGCGCCACTTACGGTTGGCCTCCGTGTCGCGCTCGGCGGCGTGAAGCGTTTTTTACGCCCCA
>JBEKCX010000265.1:0-4518 GCA_050014655.1 Occallatibacter sp.
AGCGCTATGGAGTGGTGGAGTTCGACAGCCAGGGCCGCGCCATCAGCCTGGAAGAAAAACCCGCTAACCCGAAGTCGCGCTATGCGGTAACGGGCTTGTATTTCTACGATAACAACGTCGTGAACGTCGCTGCGTCGCTGAAACCATCGGCCCGCGGAGAGCTGGAGATTACGGACCTGAATCGGCGCTATCTGGAGGCCGGAAACCTGAGTGTGCAGATCATGAGCCGCGGCATGGCCTGGCTGGACACGGGCACCCACGATTCCCTGCTCGAAGCCGGACTTTTCGTTCATACCATCGAACGGCGCCAGGGTCTCAAGATAGCCTGCCCGGAAGAGATAGCCTATCGCCAGGGTTTCATCACCGCGGAGCAGTTGGAGCGTCTGGCCCAGTCTGTTAGCAAGAGCCGCTATGGGCAATACCTGCTTGCCCTGCTCAGGGAGCCGCATTTCGCATCCAAGGCCGTGCAGCTATGAACATTCGAGAGACATCTTTGCCTGGGGTTCTGGTTCTGACTCCGGCCATTTACCGGGATAGCCGCGGAGCATTCCAGGAGACCTTTAACCGGCGCGTCATGGCGGAGGCCGGCTTGCCCGAGTCCTGGGCGCAGGATAACTTCTCGCTCTCGAAGAAGAACGTGCTGCGCGGAATTCATTATCAGATCACGCAGCCGCAGGGGAAGCTGGTGAGGGTAACTCACGGCGCGGTGCTCGATGTGGCCGTGGATCTGCGTCGCGGCTCGCCGGCGTTCGCAAAGCATGTGGCTGTCGAACTCAGCGGCGACAACGGCGCAATGTTATGGATTCCCCAGGGCTTTGGCCACGCGTTTCTGGTGCTGACCGAGGTTGCCGGCTTCGCCTACAAGGTGACGGATTATTACTCTCCGGCGGGGGAGCGGACCATCGTGTGGAACGATCCGGACCTGGCTATCCCCTGGCCGGTCGCTGCTGAGGACGCGATCGTCTCCGACAAGGATCGCCGCGGCGCTGCGCTGCGCGATGCGGAGTTATTCCCGTAGACGGGACTGGCTGTTGTCTTGCGCCTCCCATGCGCAAGAAGCGACCGCAGGTCCTTCGACTCCCTTCCCCTTCGCGTTGCTCAGGGTCCGGTCGCTCAGGATGACAAGCGGTAAACTGGATTGTGCGCTGGCTTGGCGAAGCTCCAGCCTCGCTCAGTGATGGAAGCCGGCGCCTTGCAGCGACGGTTTGAAGCCGGGCTGGGTGGCGAACCAGTCGAGATGGCGGCGGATGTCGCGCAGCAGCATGCCGGCCAGATCGTGCGTGAAGCCGTTGCGGACGACGACGCGCTGCACCGCCGTATCCTGCCGGCTGGCAGGCATCCTGTAGGTCGGCACCTGCCAGCCGCGATCGCGCAACCGGTCCGACAAGTCGTAGAGCGACCAGTTGGCCCGCTCTTTCAGGGTCCAGGCCAGGACGGGGAGATCGTGCCCGGTCGATAGCATTTCGAACGGGCCGAGGGAGGCGATCTGGTCAGCGAGCTCGACGGCCACCTCCTGGCAGGCCTCGTGGATGGCGCGGTAGCCGGCCTTGCCCAGCCGGATGAGGTTGTAATACTGGGCCACGATCTGGCTCGCCGGGCGGGAGAAGTTGATGGCCAAGGTTGGCATGGCGCCGCCCAGGTAATCGACGTTGAAGATCAGATCGGGATCGAGATCCTCAAGCTCGCGCCAGACGATCCAGCCTACGCCCGGATAGACCAGGCCGTACTTGTGGCCCGAAGTGTTGATGGATTTGACCCGCGGCAGGCGAAAGTCCCACACAAGCTCCGGCTGGAGGAACGGCGCCACAAAGCCGCCGCTGGCGCCATCGACGTGAATGGGAATGTCGAGGCCGGTCTGCTCCTGGAGGCGGTCGAGAGCGGCGCTCAGCGCAAGGACGTTTTCGTAGTCGCCGGTAAAGGTGCTGCCCAGCACAGCGACCACCCCGATGGTGTTCTCGTCGCAAGCCTGGGCGGCGCGCTCGGGATCGGTGACCACCTCGTTGCCTTCAAGCGGAACCTCGCGCGGCTCCACGTCCCAGTAGCGGGCGAACTTGTGCCAGCAGACCTGGGTGTTCGAGCCCATCACCAGGTTGGGCTGGCCAGTTGTCTTGCCCAGCTTCCGCATCCTGTTGCGCCAGCGCCACTTGAGCGCTAGGCCGCCCAGCATGCAGGCCTCGCTGGAGCCGATGGTCGAGGTGCCGATGGTGCGCTCTGGGTCGGGCGAGCGCCACAGCTCGGCCAGCATGCGCACGCAGCGCATCTCCAGCTCGGCCGTCTGCGGGTACTCGTCCTTGTCGATCATGTTCTTGTCGAAGGTCTCGGACATCAGCCGGTGAGCTTCGGGCTCCATCCAGGTGCTGCAAAAGGTGGCCAGGTTGAAGCGCGAGCTGCCATCGAGGATCAGCTCGTCGTGGATCAGGCTGTATGCGGTGCCCGGCGCCATGCCCTGCTCGGGGATGGAGTGGCGCGGGGTCGGCCCCAGCAGCGAGGGGCGCGCGTACATGGGGCGGACCAGGTCTGGACTGTAGTGCTTGCGCGGGCGCGGCTGGGTTGCGGCGTCTTCTTCCATTGAGTTGGAATCCTCCGGAGTCTTCATGCTATCCGCAGCCGCTGCTATTCGTACATCAATAGCCGGCGAATCGCCTTCACGCAGGGGCATTGCGACGCACGCCGGCGGATTGCCCCGGCTCCCTTCAGATCTGAAGTCGCGAACCCCCAAACCGCGGTTTGGGGGTTCAGCATTCGCGCGCGGCAAGGCGGCGTCAGGCGACGCGCTCGATAACCACCGATTCGAGGACGACCGGCTTGTGCGGCTTGTCCTGGCCAGTGCCAGGGACGAGTGAGATCCTGGTGGCGATCTCCTGGCCCTCCACGACTTCGCCGAAGATGGTGTGTTTGCCGTTGAGCCAGGGAGTGGGAACCACGGTTATAAAGAACTGGCTGCCGTTGGTGTTGGGGCCGGCGTTGGCCATAGCCAGCTTGCCGGGCTTGTCGAACTGGTGCGGCGAGCCCTTGGTCTCGTCCTCGAAGCGGTAGCCGGGGCCGCCCATGCCGGTGCCGGCGGGGTCGCCGCCCTGGATCATGAAGTCCTTGATGACGCGATGAAAGATTGTGCCGTCGTAGAGCTTGGCGGTGGATTTTCGGCGGGTGACGGGGTGGGTCCACTCCTTGGCGCCTTCGGCCAGGGCAATGAAGTTGGCGACGGTGATGGGCGCGTCGGCCTCGAAGAGGCGGACGGTAATCTTGCCTTCGGTGGTGGTGAAAATGGCGTAGGTTCCTGCTGCGAGGGACATAGGTTTTCCTTGTTTTCGGTAGATTGACCCGACGATTAACGGCCCAAGGTAAAGATGACGTTGATCTGCGTGCGAACTTCAACGGGCTGGTTGTTCAACAAATAAGGCCGGAAACGCCAGATCCTGACTGCATCCATGGCCGACTGCTGTAAGAGATCCGGGCCACTGGCAACGTGAAGCTCTTTCACCATGCCGTCGGTGCCAATCGTTGCGGCGAGCACAACTGTCCCGCTGATGCCGGCCTGCCTGGCCTCAGTTGGGTATACCGGCGGCGTTTTGGAGATCAGCATACCCTGTGCCACTCCAGCGGAAATGCTCACGATCTTAGGCTGTGCACCCGGTTGAGGAGCCTCGCCCGACGACGGCGGCAGCGGCTGGTCCTCGCGGACGATGGTGACTTTCTTGAGCACCACCGGCGTGAGCGGCTTGTCTCGGCCGTCGCGTTGGACGCGGGCGATGGTCTTGACCACCAGCACGCTCGGTTCGTCGCACTGGCCGAAGATCACGTAGGTCTGGTTGCCAGATTCGAAGGGCAGCTCGGTGATGAAGAACTGGCTGCCGTTGGTGTTGGGGCCGGAGTTGGCCATGGCCAGCTTGCCGGGCTGGTCGAAGTTCAGGTTGGGATCGAACTCGTCGCGGAAGCTGTACCCTGGGTTGCCCATGCCGGTGCCCGTGGGATCGCCGCCCTGGATCATGAATTCTGGAATGACCCGATGGAAGATGGTGCCGTCGTAGTAGGGCCTGTTGTGCTGCTTCTTCTGGGTGGCGGGGTCGATCCAGTCGATCGTGCCCTCAGCCAGGCCGATGAAGTTGGCCACCGCCCTGGGGGCCTGCCGCTGATAGAACTGGCAGGTGATGCGGCCCATGGAGGTATCCATGACCACGGTCGGTCCGTTGGGATGGACGAGGGCGGCGGCGGTAGCCTGGGGCGCGTCCGGCAGGTCTTCAGTCGGCTTGGCCGACTGCTCGGCCGGGGCTGCCAGGGAAATCGAAGCGGCAAAGGCCGCGGCCAGGGCGGAGATGAGAAACGGGTGCGTGAGTTTCATGGCGTACTTGAGGGTAAATCATGCGGCTGGGGCAGTGCCAGTGGGCGGTTAAGATGCACAGGGCCGACGCATATAAATGGACCAGTCTTGCTATATGCAAAACGGGGTGATGCTGTGAGAAGGGGATATGGACAATCCCCTGAAGTATTTTTCTGAGTTGACAGACCCTCGGGTGGAAC
>JBEKCX010000266.1:0-8062 GCA_050014655.1 Occallatibacter sp.
GCTTGAGGATCTCGGGTTCGTGATTGCGCAGCCAGAGCAGCCGCGCGGCCACGTAAAAAGCATCGGGTCGGTTGCCCGTCACGCGATGGATCTCCTCCGCTCCCAGCAGCTCGGTCAGGCGCACCGCCTCGGCCTCGGCGCGGCGGTCCATCCAGATCATCGCCGGGCGCAGGGGCCGTCCGGAATGGTCCAGCGGCAGCAGAGTGGGCGCCTGCGAGCTAACGGCCAGCCCCAGAACCCGTTCCGGCCCACGCTCGACCTTCCCCAGGGCCTCGCGAATGGCTTTGCAGGTTGCCTGCCACCAGTCTTCGGGGTTTTGCTCCACCCACGCCGAGCGCAGGTGGTGGAGCGGATACTCCGCCTGGCTGACGGCGCGGAGGTTTCCGCCGAGGTCCAGCAGGACGGCTTTCACGGAGCTGGTTCCGGCATCGAGGCCGAGCAGCAATGGTTCCACGCGATCTCTCCAGAAAAGGGAAAAAGGCCAGAGCAGTTTCCTACCGCTTGGCGATGGAAACCACCCCAAGGCCGGCCACAAAAAGCACGAACATGAGCGCCAGGAGTTGGTTTACCCGCTTCCCGCCTCCGGCAAACTCCTTCCACACCAGGACGCCCCACAGCGCCCCCACCATGGTCGAGCCTTGACCGAGGGCATAGCCGATTGCCGGTCCCACCACGCTGGCGGCCACAAAGTTCGACAGCGAACCAGCCATCCACATTACGCCGCCCGCGATGCCGAGAAAATGAAACCAGGAGCTGCCTTTCAGGTAATCCGCAAAGCTCAACCGCGGGCCAGCTATCGGGAACCTCAGGAAGTAGAGGTTGTAGACAAAAACCGAGATCAGCACGCCCAGGCCAAAGACGAACCCGACCGCGTAGGGGCCAAGTCCCTTGGGGCCTGTCTTGCCGATCTCAACCAGCGGGTAGAACATTCCCATCAAGATACCGCCGATAACGCTCAGTTTGATGCCCTTCCAGGTAGCCGCTCGCTTGGCGGCGGCGTCCGCCTTGTCGCCGGGGACGCTGCGGCTGACGGCGTGCGCGCGGTAGGCGATGGCGTCAACGATGATAGCCCCCACAATCAGGGCCACGCCCAGGCACAGCAGCCAGGGATTTCCCTGCGCGTTGACGTGGTAGCTCCAGATCACTCCCACCACCAGAGCTGTCCCCACGCCGATAGGGAACGCGACTCCCATTCCCGCCACGGAGACGGCCCCGATCACCAGGATGTTCGAGAGGTTGAAGATGACCCCGCCCGCAAAGCCGCTGAGGATATTCATGTTCCCAGCGTGCGCCAGGTCTTTCCCAAAACTGAGGCCGTCCGACCCCCAGCTGCCGAAGGTCAGCCCGGCCAGCGCGGCGGCTAGCGCAACTCCAATGGAGTAGTCGTAGTAGAGAAGCTCGAAGCGCCAGCCCTTGGCGATCTTGAGCGCGTTGGCCCACGAACCCCAGCAGAGCATGGTCAGAATCGTCAACGCCAATGCGGTTCCGTACGCGTGCGGCAGAATCATGAGATCTCCTTTCGCTGCCAAGACGCCAATCTTCAGAGTTTGGAAGGTCGTGAGAATATTACCACCTTGCACCTGGGGAATGATCGGGCCGCCTCATGCGCAGCCTCCGCGGCGGAGCCGACAGCGGCCTGGCCTTTCTCGGCGAGGAGAGGGGCGAGCGCTGGGTGGGAATCAGGCTATCAAACAAGCTCCTGAACAGCTTGACCCGCCGCGGCCAGTTACGCGGTCAATGAACCAGCCAACCCGCCAACCTGCTATCACCGCGAAGCGGTGACTAACTAGCTCTTTGGCCGTATCGAATTGTTCCATTCGGAAATGTAGCACCGGCCTCCCGGCCGGGTCGCCGCGGCGACCGTGGGCCTCCTGGCCCGCGCTCGCTCATTCGATAGAACATCTTCTCCCGGTCACCGACCTAGCTGGTTTTGTTTACAAACCGCCTTATCTGACTATCTTGTTCATAGGGAGCAGCTTGACCCGCGATGGCGGGTTACGTCCGCAGATGAACAGGCCGGTAGCCTTACGAATGCTCCGTGCCCCATCCTTTCGTCCGCCGCGGCGGAAGAAAGGGTGGGAAACCTCCAACCTCAATAGACCCTGTTCATAGGGAGCCCACAGGCAGCAGCGCCGCCCTCACCCGTTGCAGAGCATTACCGCCCTCCAGGGCAGAATGAAGATATGCCTCCTACCACTTCTCGTCGAAAAGTGAGCCATCGGCCCGCTCTCGTGCCGCTGAACGGCGGGGGACATTCCTGACATTTTAGACCGGGCACATACCTGACAGTTTTTCCTTATCAGGAAGGTTTTGTTGTTGCTCTTGTTCTTGTTTTTGCTCTTGGTTTTGTTTTTCCGTTTCCGGGGCAGCTGCCCCTGAAACGGAACGCCTCGTTTGCACTCCTTTGTCCGCTGGCAGCCGGTAGGTTTTTCGGGTTCTTTCTTCGAACAGCGCCACGGGTACATGGGCAAAGTAGACCGAATAGCATCCGTCGTCAAACGGCAGCAGGCCCACCCGCTCGCCCCACAGCACCTCACTGAGGAATACGTCATGCTTCTTCCAGCGGAAATGCCCGTGACTTTGAACGGTGCGCACTAGCATGGTGTCCGGGTACTCGATCTCCGCCAGCCGTTCCGGATAGGGCCGCGGCGAAGGCTCATAGACGCTGGCCGGGGTCCGCATGCCCAGCGCCTCGTGCGGCCGCACCTGGTTGTAATCGTGGCGAAAGCGGTCCAGTTCCCGCTGCTGACTGCGCCAGTTCTCGGCCGGCCGCAGATCCTGCTTCAGCGTGCGATACATGCGCTCGGGGCAGCTGCTCCGGATGCCCGGCCTCGATCCGCTCCGGCACGATGCCCAGCTTGATCCACCACACCGCCAGGCGCGACAGCCCACCCACCGCCGAGCTGGTCCGCCGCGGCGGAGAGGCCCGTTATCCGTGCGCATCGCCCAGGGAAGCCCATACTCGCGGAACGCCGCCTCGAAGATCGACCGCACCCGCTCCGTATCCGTCTTCTCCACCGCCTGCGAGCGCAGCAGATAGCGGCTGCACGCATCGGTAATCGTCAGCGGATCGATGCGCGTCCCGTCGCCGCTCCTGAACCAGCCCTTGAAGTCGCCGCACCACACCTTGTTCGACTCCACCGCGTGCGCCAGTGGCTCCGTGTAGGGCTCGGTCCGGCGACGCTTCCGGCGCTCGACCACCAGCCCGGCACGCTTTACGATCTCGCCCATCGTGCTGGTCGCCGGCCCGAGCCACTTCGTGGGTACCCCGCGACCCGGCTGGTCCCGCTCCAGAATCCGCTTCAGCTCCGGGGTCCCCGGCCACAGGTCTTCGTCGCTGGGGTGGTTGCGCGGTCCCCACGTCATGTGCGCCTGCCGCAATCCCAGCAAAGCTTCCTCAAGGGAAACCGGCGTCTGGTTGGGATGACAGTGGGCGGCCCGGTTCACTTCCACCAACCCGACAACACCGCTCTGACGGTAGCGACGCAGCCACCCATAGCCGCACTCACGCGAGATACCGAACGTACTGTACAGGTCCGTCATCGTCCGTTCATCCCTTTCGTACTCAATGACAAGGCGTACCTTCTCGTCCATCACACTGCTCGCTCTCCAGCCCATCTCGACGTTGTAAACAATCGCCTCTGGGCTCGTGCAGTGTCAGGTATGTCCCGGTTCAATCTGTCAGGTATGTGGCCGGTCTGTACCCCATCAAAGACCCCCTCCCCCCCGTTCAAGTAACACAGAATCAACAACATGAGAGATTAACCCCATGTACTCATCAGTAAACAGAACCCCTCAATATCCCGGCTTCTTGTTTCGATTCCGGGCCCTTTTTGCCCGATTCGAGCCGAAAAACACGCCTCGAACAGCCCTTTTCCCCCCGCTCTTCCCGCCAGTCGGCCGGCAACGGAGACCTTTGCGGCGTCCGGGTACAACGGTCCCGCAAATGCCTTAGAATGCTTTCTGGCGCGCTGCGCGTCCATTCAGTCAAGGAGTAATCGATGCGTTTTCCCGCACTTGCAGTTCTTGCCCTGGGCATGGCATCCCTTTTGGCCGCTCATTTCCCCGCACAAGCAGCCGGGCAAACCACAGGGCAGACAACCACCCCTTGGGACTATGAGGGCAAGCGAGGCTCGCTGAACTGGGGCAAGCTGGACCCCAGCTTCAAGGCCTGCTCGAAGGGCCGCGAGCAGTCGCCCCTCGACATTCGCAACGCCCACCTGAATAAGGCGCTCCAGCCCATCGAGTTCCATTACATCGCCGGGCCGGTCAAGCTGGAGAACGACGGCCACACCGTGGCGGTTCGCATGGACCCCGGCAGCTACATGGTGGCCGGCGGCGTCCGCTACAATCTGGTCGGATTTGACTTCCACCACCCCAGCGAGACCCCCGTGCGGGGCAAGCTCACCGACATGGAGATTCACCTGATGCACAGGAGCGCCGACGGCAAACTGGCCGTGGTGGCCGTGCGCTTGAACGAGGACACCGGCAATCCGAACGCTGTGCTGGCCACTCTCTGGCCGCATCTGCCTGCAAAAGCCGGCTCCAGTGAGAAGGTCACGGAGATGGTGAACCCCGGCGGCCTGCTGCCCGGCGACCGCGGCTACTGGACCTATATGGGCTCGCTGACCACCCCGCCCTGCACCGAGGGCGTGCGCTGGTTCGTGTTCGAGCAGGAGCTGAGCATCAGCCGCGACCAGTTGCGCGCCTTTGCCGACCTCTTCAAGGTGAACACGCGCCCCCTGCAGGACCCGCACGGCCGCCGCATCGAAGCCAACGAGTAGGGTTCGCGCGATCCCACTCTTGCGCCGGCAAAAAGGCGCAAGGACGCGGCTGCGCGCAAAACGCCTCAGCGCATTTTCGCTTCGTCCTCTTTGGGCGCGGCAAAGGTCACCTTGAGCGGATCGCCGAGAATCACCGTGGCGTCCACCGCCTGCTTGCGGCCGCCGCGCCGCACCTGATTGTGCTTGAGAACGATTGTGCCGTTGGCAATCCCGGCCTCCGCGGTCCAGCGATCGAAGCGGGCCAGCGCGGGCGGAACGGACGCCGCTGCCGGCGGGGCCGCGGGTGGTTCGGCTGGAACGCTTCCGCGCCCGCCCGGCGGCAAGCTTACCGTCCCGTGCCGCCACTCGAAGTGCAACGTCCCCTTCGCCGAGTCCGCAAGGTCCTTGTCCGTAAAGCCGGACAGCTCGATCTTGCCGTCCGCGTCGATGGCTCCGCCAGAGAAGCGCAGCCCCAGCAGTTGCCCCACGGCCGCTGGGCTAAGCTTCTCGAACTGACCCTCGACGGTATAGCTGGGCTTGTCCCGATTCGTCGCGGCGGCGCGGAGGGCGCCGGAGCCGTGCACGCGGCCCCCCAGCAGGCCTGCATCGAGGCCGGTGATCTCGGCCCCGGCTGGAAGGACGCGCAGCGTCGCGGAGGCCTCGCGCAGCGTAACCGGCCCCAGGATCAGGGAATCGGCATTCACTGTGCCCTCAAGCCGAGGCCAGGCCGGAGCTGTCGAAGGGCGCAGGCGGGCGATCAGCGTGGAGAGCAGCGTGCCCTTCTCGTGCGCTCCCAGAAACGCCGCCTGGAGAACGCCTGCGTCCAGATTGCCGAACCGCATCTCAAACCTAGGCATGCAGGGCGGGGCCGCTTCGCAACCGGCGGGCAGGCTCAGGCTCGCCGTGCCCTTCACCGGCCCGTAGGAGAAGAGCACCGGATCCCAGCGGAGTTCACTGTTGCCAACGTGCAGCGTGGCTTGGGCAATCTGCACCGGGCTGGCCAGGAAATCGGCCCTCCAGTTGGCATTGTGCAGCGTCACGGTCCCGTTCAGGCTGTCTGTGCCGGGGTGGGCGGATTCAACCGCGGCTGGCGAAGGTAGAGCCGTACCGCTCCCGGCATTCGCGGCAGCGCTGGAAGCAGCGACGGCGGGCGGAACGGTGCTGAACGGAATCCTCTCCGCCGGCACCCACGGGCCCTCGGCGTTCAGGTCCACAACCACGGGGTCTCCGACCAGCGCGTCCAGCGCGGCGGCGTCCGCCACGCCGGCAACGCGCGCCAGCTCCCTTGCCCTGGCCAGGCTGGCCGGGCCGCGCATCGTCACCTGGTAGCCGGAGAGCGTCAGCCGCATGGTGACCGCAAGGGGAATAGCCCCGCCGGCGGGAATCGCCACGGTTGCCGAAAGCGCTGCGGCCGGGGCTGGGGATTGGGCCTTGACAGCGGATTGATGCTGACGCGGTGGCTGGCTCTGCCTGACCGGCGCCGGCTCCAGCACCAGTCTGGGCGCCGAGATGGGCGTGCTGAGCCCGTCCCCGCTGAGTTGAAAGCCATCTACAGTCAAGCTGCCGGTGAACGGCCCTTGATCGGATGGACGCGCCTTGCTGGACTGCGCCCTGCCCGGCTTCGCGGCGCCGGCCGCCCTCTCCGGCGCGCTGTCCTCCGCCGGAACGGCCGCATAGACTATCTTGCCGCTGATCGTTCCCCTGGCCTCCAGACCGGGGCCAAGGCCGCTGCGGACGGTGCGCAGCGCATCCAGGCCGGCCGCCACCGGAATCCGGTCAAGCTCCATAGTCAAATGGGGCGGGCCGCCCAGAACCCGAAGATTCCCGGCCAGGTGAATGCGGCCATCGCCCAGAGGAGAGTCGCAGACCAGGTTCTCGATCGCCTGCTCGGAGAAATGGAAAACAAACCCGCAATTGGCGTCGAAGTCCAGGGGCGAAACGGGGGCGAACTCGGCGCGGTGAACGCCCGCGGCGCGCAGCCTGGTCTTGATTTGGGCCGCATCGGCGGTGCCGTCCAAATGCAGCTCGCCGGTCAGATCCCCACGCCAGCCGGGATCGGAGCCGATCAACAGCCGCGTAAGCTGGCCCAGTTGCGCGTCCCGCCACTCCATATCGAGGTGCACGGGCATCTGCCGCAGTTCAGCCGCCCGGCGCACGCTGGCCTCCAGCCGCACCTCGCCGGTGTCGGCCAGGTCCAGGTTCAGGTCGGTGCGTGCCGGCTGGCCGCGCAGCCGGAGCCGCCAGTCGCCGGGCTCCTCCTGCCAGAAGGAGAGATCGGCCGAGACCAGTGAAAACGGCAGTTTCTCTGCGCCGTTCTTGACATTGATGCGAGAGTTGGTTGCTTCCAGATAGGGCAGCGGCGTCTTTCGCTGGGCGCCGCCCGCCCCGGACCCGCTCACCCCGCTCGCGGCGCGCGCCGCCGCGGTGCGAAAGAGCGAATCCAGATTCCAGCGGCCGTCTAAGGTGCGCACCAGGTTCAGGCTGGCTTCGTCCACGCTGATCGTACCGATCTCCAGCCGTCCGCGCCACAACGACAGCAGCCGGATGGACGCGGTAACCGAGTTGGCGTGCAAGACCGGCTCGTCGCCATAGGCCGGATCTTCTTCGACGGTCAGGTCGGTCAGAAGAAAAGCCGGCCGCGGCAGCAACCGCAACTCCACGGAAGAGAGGCGCACCGGCCTGCCAAACGACGCCGCCAGCAGGCGCGTGATGCGGCTTTTGTAGCTGTTGACACTGATCCACGGGGGCACAATCAGCGCCGCCAGGATGACAGCCAGCAGCGCCAGGGCCAGCCCCGCCGCGGCGGCCCGCCCGCGCTTTCGTTGCCGGCCTTGCGCGTCTTTGGTCATGGAGTTAGTTGTCAGTTATCAGTTGTCAGTTCAGCGCACTCTGTGCAGCGTCCGCTTCCAGCGCGTATCGCTGAAGAAGTGCAGCGCCACATGGCCCATCCAGGCGAGTGTATTGCCGATCCCGGTCTGTTCCAACTGCTCCTCAGAAGCCTTGAACGACCAGTAGTTGAACAACGGCCGGCCCACGATGTTTTCGCGGGGCACAAAGCCCCAGAAACGCGAATCGGCGCTGTTGTGCCGGTTATCGCCCATCATGAAGTACATGCCGGGCGGAACCACCAGTTCCCCATCTTCGAGGTGATTGGGAAAGTCGACGGCCCAGGACTCGGGGATCAGGTTGCCCGGTTCGGGATCGGGCGGCACGGAAGGAAACTCGTCGAGAAACTCCTCGTCGTAGGATGGAGGGGTTATTCCCTCCTTGGGCGGATCCTGGGCAACGCCGTTCAGAAT